>JAOAPJ010000391.1 GCA_025462805.1 Acidobacteriaceae bacterium | reverse complement strand
ATCAGCAGCACTTCCACTGCGATGACCACTCCATTCTGACGGGCAGGCCGGAAGCGCCACTGCTGGAGAGCACTCAGCACAAACTTTGCCTGCGAGAAGTCCGATGGAAACACCACGGCCAGCGCCTCGAACTGCCCGGTCGCATTCAAGCGACCATGCACCATAACAGCATCTGAGTTGAAGTCGCCAGCGGCAAGATGAGGACGCTCCATCAGATACGGCCATGGAGCATGGGGCTGACTCGCATTGCCACTCACAGAAGCGGCCTCACGAGTCACTGCGTATTGCAGGATCCAGTTCTTTTCCAGACCCACATGAAGGTACACGGTGTACGCCAGGCGACCCGCCCACAGTTGCATCGTCTCTGGATATTTCTCGGCGATGGACGACCCAACTACTACGGCGCCGAACTGTCCGTCGACGGGCTGGCGAATTTCTGTAACAGATGCTGTATCTGTCGTGCCGGCGTCGCCGATGCCGCTGCCGTCCGCGCTTTCGCCGATTCCGGCGTTCATGCCGCCGCGCCCCGCTCCCTCGCCTGTGCCGCCTCCCCCTGCTCCTGCCGCAGCCCGCTGGGTGTTGCCCCCCGCGGAAGACGCGTCACTTCCGCGATCGCCCACGCCGCTGCCGGTCACGCTCGCGTTCTGCTTCCCTGCTCCATTGCCCTTGTTGCCCACCAGGCCCCTCTCCGCCGCCGGGTCCTCGACACCGTCCCGGGTGCCAAGCTCATTGATCGCCGGCAGCGCGATGGTTCCCCGTTCCATCTGAACCTCAGACAGCGAGATGACGCGCGCCGGGGTGGCAGTGCCCACCGGAGCGGAGGCGAGCGCCGGCATCTGCATCGGCTGCGATTCCCGCTTGAGCGCGATGGGAGCCGTTGTGCTCGGCGGCAAGATCAGCGCGCTGGTGCTGATCGCGCTCGCGGCAATCTTCACCTCAGCGATCTTCAACTGGTCGTTCGGTGCTTCGAGGGACGGGTATTTCACTGGGGCGTTCATCGGCTGTGGAGGCGGCGGCGTAATGGTGACCGCTGGCGCGCGTCCCGCCGACCAGATCAGCACCTGCGGCAGCGGCACCTGCTTCGACAGCAGATCCGGGGGCAAGTCCGGCTGAACCAGGGTCCGGGCAGCGCGGATGGGCCGCACAACCTCATGAATCAATGGAGAGGCCTGCCCCGCCGGCCCGGCCGCCCGCATCACCGGCACCGATAGCTCCGGGGTTCCGCCGCCGCTTCCCCCGGAGCGGATCCGTTGCAGTGGCTCAACATGGATGAGCCTGACGTTGTATCGCTGGCTGGCAATCAGGTCCTGCACCCGGACCGCCTGCCGCAGGTAGACGTAGCCAAGACCGATCACCGCAACGTGAATCAGCGCGGAGACCACAAACCCGGAAGGGCCTCTGCGCGCCGTCGGCGCTTCAGCAAAGAGGGTGATAGTTCGAGAACGGTCCATGAAAGCCGGGCTCCTGTGTGTCTGCTTCCCCGCAGGCCTCTGGCGGGGACAGTGATTGCAGATCCATCCCGCAACGGATCGAAGACATGTACTAAACGCGGTAGCAATTCGCAGGCCAACCAGATCGCCTTCAAGACGCAGATTCGACAACGAGGGGGAAAGATAAGTGTCTGCGGGGCTACACACCCAAGATTCGGGTGAATACGGGTGTTCACACCCGATCCGGACTTAGCGCCTTAAAGCTCTGATTCCGCACGGCCTCAAAGCCTGGCGCTTTGGCATAGCAATTGCGAATGAGAGAACGGAAAGCGCGATGGCTGGAAAGCCACTCCGAATAGGTCCCGAATGAATCGAAGACTCGCAACAGTCCTTTTCAGCGCGTTTGCAGTGGCCGCGATTTGTAGCTACCTCGTGTATCGAGTCATAGGCAATCGACTTGGAGCAGTACAGCCTAAGACGACGCAGGTGATCGTCGCCGCCACTGATATCAAATTGGGAAGCCTGCTTCGTGATGTCGACCTGAGCACCGCGGACTTCGTGGGTTCGCTGCCGAAAGGAGCCATCCTGAAGAAAGCGGATGCGATCGGCCGTGGCGTCGTCTCCAATCTCTATCAGGGTGAGCCAATCATCGACAGCAGGCTTGCGGCAGCGGGTTCAGGCGGAGGACTCGCCGCAACCATCCGGCAGGGGATGCGCGCCTGCGCGGTCAAGGTAGACGAGGTCGTTGGCGTTGCCGGCTTCGTGACGCCCGGCATGCGCGTGGATGTGCTGATTTCAGGCAACCCTCCCGGCCCAGTCAACCCCGCGGAGGGTCCGAAGGTAAGAACGCTCTTCCAGAATGTCGAAGTGTTGTCCGCAGGCACTGACATTCAAAAAGACAATGAGGGCAAGCCTCAACAGGTGCAAGTCGTCAACCTTCTGGTAACTCCCGAGCAGGCGGAGTTGCTGAGCCTGGCGAGTACCCAGGCCCACATCCAGCTTGTCCTGCGCAATCCTCTCGACACACAGACCGCGCAACTCTCGGGATCCGCCGTGACGCAACTCTACGCTGACCCGAACGCGAAGCCGGCTTTGAAGCCGCTAGCCTTTCCCCGACGAGTAACTCGCCCTGTCCAATCACAGCTGTACGTGATCGAAGTATTCAATGGCTCCAAGAGAAGCGAAGAAAAATTTGCAGCCGCGGAGGGAAAACAGTGAAAATGCCGGCCTCTCTCCTTTTGATGTTCTTGATGTTTTGCGCACTTTCTGGCGCACAGGCTCAGGCCCCGCAAGACCTTCAAACAACGCCTCATGCGTCGACCCAGGACTCTGCGAATGAACTGTTCGTCGCTATCGGGAAGTCGGTCCTCATCGATATTGCCCACCCGATTCAACGGATCGCAGTTGGGCTCGGCGATGTCGCCGAAGCCACGGCGGTCTCACCGCAAGAGATCCTGGTGAATGGAAAAACCGCTGGAGACACGAGTCTGATCGTGTGGGAAGCCGGCGGTGGCAGACAGTTCTTCAACGTGGTCGTTCGCCCCAGCCCAGGCATCGCCAGCGATCGTTTGGAGGGACTCCGTCGCGAACTCCGTACGGAACTTCCAGGACAACCGATCCGCGTCTCTTCCGAGGACGGTCAGGTCTTTCTGCGGGGAACGGTGAAAGACCTGACCGCCTCCGCGCGTGCGATCCAGATCGCCTCCACAGCAGGCAAAGTGGTGAACCTTCTATACGTCGACGTTCCTGCTTCCCAGCCGCAGATACTGCTCAAGGTACGATTTGCCAGCGTCGACCGGACGCTGGAGAAGCAGCTAGGGATCAACCTCTTCAGCTTGGGAGCGGCAAACACCATTGGCACCGTCGGCACCGGGCAGTTCGGGACACCGACGTTCACGCCTCCCACCACCGGCGGCAACACCACGACAGCGGCGCTATCCCAGTTGGGGCAACTCTTCCTCTTCCGCCCTGACCTCAACCTGGGTGCAACGTTAGAGGCCCTTGAAACAAAGGGGCTGCTGGAAGTGCTTGCTGAACCAAACGTGCTTGCGTTCAACGGAAAGCAGGCGAGCTTCCTCGCTGGCGGAGAATACCCCTATCCGACTGTGCAGGGTGTTACCGGGGGTGGCACGGGTGCCGTCACCATTCAATTCAAGGAGTTTGGCGTTCGTCTGAACTTCATTCCGACGATCACGCCGCGCAACACCATTCACCTGCAGGTAGCGCCGGAGGTGAGTGCGCTCGACTTCACCAACGGCATCGCCATCTCCGGATTTACTGTACCCGGGCTCACGGTCCGAAGAGTGAAGACCGAAGTCGAGTTGAAGGAGGGGCAGAGCTTCGCTATCGGCGGCCTGCTGGACAATCGCGAGACCGAGACCTTCAATAAGATTCCCTTCATCGGCGATGTGCCGATTCTCGGGAAGTTCTTCCAGTCGATTCAGCGAACGAAGACCAATACCGAGCTGATCGTTATCGTCACGCCGGAAATCGTCGGACCGATCCCCGCAGATGTTCCGCTGCCGAAGCTGCACTATCCTGTCCCATTCATGGCTTCGAATTCAAACCAGCCGATGGAGAACCCTGGCGCAAGCGTCACCGGTGCAAAGCCTTTGCCGGATGCGACGCCGAGCATGCCCGTAGAAAAGCTGATCGAGAGCATGCAGCCGGAACAGCCATTGGTGATCGATAGCAGTATGACCCAGGGTGGTTACGGGGGCCAGGGCGCCTCGACTGGAGCTGCGAGTACACCTGCTGCACCGCAGTAGCGCTGGCGAAGGACCTTCCGGGTCCTCTGCCGCCGCGCTGCGGACGGACCACATCGCCATTCACTATGGATATCTCTCTCTGGCTTCGGCAGCTTGGCTTGAAACGCGACCACGCGACTCAGCGAAGAGATTCGCGCATCCAGCGAGAGGTTCGCAACCTGAGAACGCAAAGCATCGTGGCATCTTGCGTGGAAGTAGCCGATCGCGGACCTGCCCGCACGCGAGGCTTGCTTGGCAGACGGTCCCTGGGCGAAGGCGAGGGCCTATGGATCGTGCCCTGCGAGGCGGTACACACCTTCGGAATGCGGTTCGCGATCGACCTCGTCTTCCTCGATCGCCGCAACGTTGTCAGAAAAGTGAGAAGCAGTGTGGCCCCTTGGCGCCTGTCAGGTTGTCTCCGAGCCCGCTCCGTCCTCGAGCTCGCCGCAGGAACGCTCAAGAGCACGCCGGTCCGTCCCGGCGACACACTCCACTTCTCTCCGGTATCGTCCTCTGAAACTTCCTAGATATGTATCGGCGCGAAGCCCGTT
>JAOAPJ010000339.1 GCA_025462805.1 Acidobacteriaceae bacterium | reverse complement strand
CCATCGACACCTATCGCGCGGCCACTGCGCGCGCCGCCGTCGCAGCCGGCGTCGAGATCGTCAACGATGTCAGCGGACTCCTCTGGGATGCGGAGATGGCCGCCGCCTGTGCTGAGCTCCGCTGCGGTGTCGTCGTGATGCACACCCGCGGCCGCCCGTCCGAATGGCGCAGCCTGCCGCCGCTCGCTCCCGCTGAAGTCGTGCCTCTGGTCCAGCGCGAGCTGGCCGAGCGTCTTGCCGCCGCAACCGCTGCCGGCATCAACGCCGACAGCATCGTCCTCGATCCCGGCTTCGGCTTCGGCAAGGCTTACGACGCGAACTACGCCCTGCTCCGCGGACTGCCCGCGCTCGCTTCGCTCGGCCGGCCGCTGCTCGCCGGTCTCTCCCGCAAAGCCTTCCTCGGACGCACCCTGGCCCCACTGCGCAGCGGCATCGACGCCCCGCTCGCCGCCCGCGAGCACGCCACGCTTGCCGCCACCACCATCGCCATGATGCTCGGCGCATCCATCGTGCGCGTGCATCAGGTGCGTCCCGCCGTCGATGCGGCGCTGGTCGTGCATGCAGCGCTGAATTCTTAAGTGTTTGGGATTGAGCCCAAGGCATTGCATCGGGGCTCGATCAGATCCTGAATCAGTGCTTGCGCCCCGCCGGCAGCTTGCTCGCCTCGAAGCTCACGATCTTCCACTCCCCCGACTTGTGGCTGTACACCCGCGTGTAGTGGTAGCGGCCGCTGATGTCGCGCTCGCCTTCTCGCCCCTGCACCTCGACCTGAGACGTCACCACCGCCGTGTCCCCGTACACATGCACCTTCACGTTGTCCGGCTCGATGCTCGAGATCTTCAACGTGCCGGACCGCCGCGCGGCCAGTGCATCTGCTTTGGTCTCCAGCGTTCCGTTGGGATTGATGCCCAGGTAGTCGTCGGCCAGCAAGCGGCTCGCC
The DNA here is from genome assembly GCA_025462805.1 of Acidobacteriaceae bacterium. The sequence continues at coordinate 2,086 of JAOAPJ010000339.1, read as the reverse complement.
GTGGCCACATCATTCCGTATCGCGGCGGTACGCCACTCCGACTCCAGGTTCTCGATCTCCCGGTGCAGCCGGTCCTCGCGATGCAGCAGTGGAAACGCGCTGCCCTGGGCCCGCTGCGCCAGCCCCATCAGGCAGGCCGCCAGCAGCAGCACCGCTGCTGCGTCTCGTGCAGTCAGCCCTCGGACCCTGCGAAAGGGATGCATAAGCCTATGGATGGTATTCCGGGACAAAACAGCCAGTCAAAAGAATGCACCGGATTGGGCATTCCCATCATTAAACCGCTACAACCGCCCTCTCACCCGCGCGCCGTCTCCCACTCGTTCACTAAGCAAGCGCGGAGAGATTCTCGCTGGCCCGCTCCCGCAGCAGCTGGTACAAGCCCTGAATCGCGTAGCGACGGAAGTGCTCGCTTGCGCGATGCGCATCCAGTGCCGTTTGGTCCCTGTACTGCTCGTAGATCAGCACCGTATCCGGCTCGCCCTCGACGCGATGCGGCACATACACCACGCATCCCGGCTCCTCGCGCGAGGCCATCGCCAGCGAGCGCAGCAGCTCGCTCACCTGCTCGCGGTCCCCCGCATCGAACCGCATCCTTACCGTGAAGCTGATCATCGTGCCACTCACCCTTCTCCGCAGAGAACCCGCCTCTACTGCTGCATCCCTTCGAGCGCCTCCCGAAAATCCGGCAGCTCCATCGTCTGCGCGCGATCCGGACCCGTCGATACCATCCCAATCTTCGCACCCGACTCCCGCTCCAGGAAATGCAGATACTCCTGCGCCTGCTTGGGCAGCGCATCGAACTCCGGCGCTCCCTCCGTCGAGGTCTGCCACCCCTTCATCGTCGTGTACACCGGCTCGATCTGCTCCAGGCCGCTCACATCCGCAGGGATCACATCAGTCTCCTTGCCGTCCAGCCGATAGCCCACGCACACCGGAATCTCGGCCAGCGTGTCCAGCACATCCATCTTGGTCACCACCAGCCACTCCGTGCCGTTGATCTGGTTGGAGTAGCGCAGCAGCGGCAGGTCCAGCCAGCCGCAGCGCCGCGGTCGTCCCGTCACCGCGCCGAACTCCTGGCCCCGCCGGCGCAGCTCCTCTCCCATCGCATCGTGAATCTCGGTCGGGAATGGTCCCTCGCCCACCCGCGTCACATACGCCTTGGTCACCCCGATCACCGTGCCGATACGCGTCGGCCCCACACCCGTGCCCGTCACCGCGCCACCCGCCGTCGCCGACGACGACGTCACAAACGGATAGGTGCCGTGGTCGATATCCAGCAGCGTGCCCTGCGCGCCCTCGAACATCACGCTCTTGCCCGCATCGATGGCCGCATTCAGCATCGCCGCCGTATCTGTTACATAGGGCCGAACCTTCTCCGCCGCCGCGGCATACTCCTCATAGATCTGCGCCGGGTCCAGCGGATCGGTGCCGAACAGCGCATGAGCAATCGCGTTCTTCTCATTGCAGGCGTTCTCAATGTGCTTCTTCAGGATCTTCGTGTTCAGCAGATCCACCACGCGCAGCCCGTTGCGGTGCATCTTGTCTTCATACGCCGGGCCAATGCCCCGGCTGGTCGTGCCGATCTTCGTCCTCCCCGGTGCGCTCTCGCTCGCCAGCTCGATCATGCGGTGGTACGGCAGAATCACCTGCGCCCGGTTCGAGACGAAGAGCTGTCCCTTCGTATGCACGCCCAAGCCATCCAGCTTCTCGACTTCCTTGAGGAAGGCCATCGGGTCCAGCACCACGCCGTTGCCGATCACTGCCTGGCAGTCCGGCCGCAGCACGCCGCAAGGCACCAGCTGCAGGATGAACTTCTTCCCGTGAATGATCACCGTGTGCCCGGCATTGTGGCCGCCCGCGTACCGCGCCACCACAGAGAAGCGCTCTGACAGCACGTCCACAATCTTGCCTTTGCCCTCATCGCCCCACTGGGCACCCAGTACGATCGCCGTCTTCGCTCGCATCCTGAACTCTGTCACTCTCCGCTCTGTCATCTCGTAAGCCGGCCGAAAGGCTCCACGGTCCGCAAAGCTCCTGTCCTCGCTGACACACGTCTCAAGTCAGTCGAGTGCACGAAGGAACCAGG
>JAOAPJ010000335.1 GCA_025462805.1 Acidobacteriaceae bacterium | reverse complement strand
CGCCGGCTGCGCCCAGATAAAAGCTGGATGGCACCTGTGCCGAGTAGCTCTCGAGCATGGAAGTTACCTGGTCCTCTTCAACATCACCTGCACGTACGCGATAATCCGTCATTCCGTCTCCTTGGGGGCCGCAGCCTTCCGCTCTGGTTCTGCGGCGCTCTCTCAGGAAGATGCCGCATGGGCGAGGCGCGTCCACTGCGTGGGTACAATCTCTTCGGGTGCGGTAAAAATTTAGGTTCCCGTTCATGCACTCCCGTTTTATGCAGTCCCGGGGGCGCTTTGCAGCCGGGTGAGCCGGGCCTGGAACTTGGACAGGCACTCGCAGCATCCGTCCAACAGCCCCTCCTTATCCAGAATTCGGATGTGTTGATCCCGGTACTCGACAAGGCCGGCATGTTCAAGAACGCGCAGCGCTAACAATGCGGTGTGGCGCTCCGTTCCGAGCAGAGAAGCGATCAGGTTCTCTGAGACCTGGAAAAGTTCACGTTCGGGGAGGCGCATGGCGATCATCTGCAGCCAGCGGCACAAGCGCTCTTCTGGTGAATGGGTCTGCAGGCAGGTTGCCATCTGCGCACCCATTGTTACCAGGTCGAAGACGAAGTCCCCGAGCGCAGCATTCAATGGAGAGCGGCGGCCGAGCACCTCACGCTGCAGATCCCCCGCGCTGATGCGCAGCGCCTTACCGCCGACCTCGGCTACGGTCGAAAGAGGAGAGATGTTTCGGCCCAGCCACAGCTCGAAGCCGGCGACGCCATCGCCCCCGGCCAACCCGGCCGGGATACGCGCGCCGTTGGGAAGCGGCTGCGAAGTGAAGAGCACCGCGTCTTCGCTGAGCCAGACGGCCTCGATGGGTGTGCCGGGCCTGACGAGAGTCTGCCCCTCGGAGAGCTGAACAGGTTCGAAGAAGGGGCGGAGGCGGGATTGTTCCGCCGCAGGAAGTCCGTTGATGAGCAAGTTCCGTGCCATCGCGCGACCTCAATGCCCCTTCGACATGGCTGCAGAAACCGTCCTGTGGCCGCGCGAGTGAGCGCAGACGAGACACCCCCTTTTTCATTTAGGACGTCGGAAGTGGTTTAGGGTTTGTCCAAGGTACAGGGTGCGCTTGAGATTCTGAGCCGGAGCTATTCGCCAAGCATCAGCCGCTGGACTGCCGTGGCCCTTCCGGTGGAGGCGTCGCAGGTGATCAGCAGGGCGCACATGCGTGCGTCCGCCCGCGCCGGCTCGAACTTGGCGGGCATCCCGCTGAGGAAACGTTGTATAACCAGGTCCTTTTCGACCCCGATGACGCTGTCATAGGGTCCGCTCATACCCACATCGGTCTGGTAGGCTGTGCCGTTTGGTAACACGCGCTCGTCGGCTGTTGGCACATGAGTATGCGTGCCCAGCACAGCGGTAACCTTACCGTCGAGATACCAGCCCAGCGCTACCTTCTCGGAAGTGGCCTCAGCGTGGAAGTCCACGAGGATGACTTTAGCCGCTATACCGGTGAGCAGACGGTCTGCCGTGCGGAAGGGATCATCGTTCGATGCCATGAACACCCGACCCTGCAGGTTGAGCACGGCATAGGGGATGCCGGAGGCCAATGTGTCCTGGTAGAGGCCATGCCCTGGGCTGCCAGCCGGGTAGTTGGCGGGTCGGATCACCCGCCGCGGTCGATCATGGCTTTGTGCGGGAACAGAGTTCAAATAGTCAATGATTTCGCGCTTATCCCAGACATGGTTGCCTGTTGTGAGGACATGCGCGCCGAGGTCGAACAGTTCTTCAGCGATGGGCGGGGTGAGGCCAAAACCGCCCGCCGCATTCTCCGCGTTGACTACGACCAGATCCACCTGTCGCTCCTGGATGACATGGGGAAGATGCTCCCGCACGACTCGCCTGCCGGAGCTTCCAAATACGTCCCCTACAAAGAGCAAATTCACGTCGCTATGGCCTTTCTTAAGTAACTACGATAGTCCGCTGCAAGGGGCAGACCGGACCAGAGGAGCTGTGAGCAGCACGGAAGGAGGAAGATGACCTCTGGGGATTCATCGAAACTAATGTGATGGTCTCGTCACGAGTGACAGAAGTCTTTTTTATGGTAGCGTTTGGCTTATGGCAGCCAACACACGATTTGTGACTGGTGTACATATCCTGGTCATTCTCTCGCAGGGCGAAGGATTGCAGACTTCGGCCGATCTTGCGGAGATACTACACACCAATCCGGTAGTCATTCGACGCATCCTCTCTTCGTTGCAACAGGCTGACCTGATCGTCAGTCAGAAGGGTCCGTCAGGCGGTTCCAGGCTGATCAAGGCTCCCAAGACGATCACGCTTGCCGATGTGCATCGCGCGCTGGATACGAGCAGCAAGCTAAACCTGCCGAAGAGCAGCAGCACGGTGGCGACCAGGATTCATTCTGCGATTTCGAAGGCGTACCGTGACTGCCATCGTGCGTTTGAGTCAGAGCTCGAGAAGGTCACGCTTGCGACGCTGATCAAGCGGGCAGGGAAGGCTCGCTAACCCC
>JAOAPJ010000323.1 GCA_025462805.1 Acidobacteriaceae bacterium | reverse complement strand
GTGAGGGCGTTGCCGACCTCGCCCCAGTAGAAGCGCGGGTGAGAGATCACGATCTCCGCGCCGCTGACGAGGAGAGCGAGGAAGCAGAGGACGGTGAGCCAGTGGGTGAGGCGGACGATCGGCGCATGCCGGGGAGTTTCCGGATTGCGGAGCGAGCCAGCGGCTGACACACGCGGAGCGTAGCACAGGCGAGAGGGTTGAGCACCGGCTAGCGCTATATCCAATGAGCTATCGACGAGGCGTCTGAGCAGATTTGGCTGGAGCAGACTGCGCATGGCGCGGGTTCTACTAACCCTGCCCGGCAGAGGCGAATGGCAGGGAGAGAAGTTCCCGTACCAGTCGCGATAGCCTGCTGACGTCTTGCTCAAGATCTGTTGCCAAGGCCTTCAGTGCCGGATTGGTCTCGCTCGAAGCAGCCAGGTAGAGGACATTGGTAATGCTTTGCAGAGGGTTGTTGATCTTGTGCGCCAAGTCGTTCGCCATGGCGGCCGCGGCGGCGAGGCGCTCCTGTTCGATCAGCCTTTGCCGCTGGCGCTGCTGGCGGAATCCCATTGCGGCAAAGTCGGCAAGCATCTGCATCATGCGGCTATCTTCTGCGTCGAAGGCCTCATCGCGGCCGTGAGCCATGATGAAGATGGTGCCGCGCGTTCCATCGACCTCCCAAGGGAGCAGGACGCCGTCGGTCACAACCGGGGCTTCGACGCCGAGGATGTCGAAGAATCGCCTGGAGACTCGGAAACGCTGTGGCCGGCCACGCTCCAGGCAGACGCCGCATGCGCTGGGGAAACGTGGGAGGATGGCGTTCAGGAACCCGGAGTAGTCCCCGGCCGTCGCTACCCACTCGTAGAACTCCTGGTCCGTTCTACCTTCTTTCTCGATGCTGATGCCAGCGCTATCAGCTCCGCATAGATCGACGGCTGCCTGCACGAGCTCCTGAAGGATGGTGCCGGGGCTCTCCACAAAGGCATGGCCGAGACGCTGGAGGCCTGACAGTTGCACCGAGGCGTCACGAACATGCAACCGGCGCGCAGAGAACTGGGCATCGCCGGGGATATCGATGACTTCCAGACCGGTGTCCGCCAATTCCGTCACCAACACGCCGGTGGCCTCCTTCGGGTGCGATCGTATCGATGATAGACCGGGCCGTCACGTTGCTGAAGGTCCTTGTGGCGATTCGGGCCGGCTGCTGGCCTCGGTGTCGCGAGCCGGGTCTGCGCCCAGCGGAGACAGAGAGAAGGAGCAGCAGAGCAAGACCCCCCTTGAGGGCGCTAAAATGCGCCGGCCCATTGCGCTACACTCGCCCTGATATGCCGAACCTGTTCGCGCGCGCAGAGGCCGCCATTCTCAAGCCGTTCGGCCGCCCCGCGCCGTCAGGGGTAGCGGAGCACGGCGCCTTCTGGACGTCCCTCATGCTCGTCCTGCTGGTGGCGCTGCGGTTGCTGCCGGGTCCTTCGTGTTCCCTGAACTCCGTATTGCTGCTGGTGGTAGTCCCGCTGTGGCTGGTCTTCGGCCTGATCCTGTTTTATCGCTGGATGGTGCGCAGTGTGTTGTGGAAGGTGCGCAACCGGCTGGTGGTGACGTATCTGCTGATGGGGCTGGCGCCGGTGGTGCTGTTCGTGACCCTCGCAGTGATTGCGGCGTACGTGTTTGCCGGGCAGTTTGCGACGTTTGCAGCAACGTCAGAGCTCGATGCAGTGTTGGGCCGACTGAGTGCGAAGAACCAGGCGTTCACGATCGATGTGGCGCATGGCGTGGCACGCGCTCCGCAACAGACCTCGATCGATCTGCCCGACTACGACACGGCGAACCGCGACATTCCGGGCAGGCTGACTGTGGATGCATGGAGCGATGGGCGGCGTCTGCGGCTGACCGTAGAGGGCAGGGAACTGCCGCAGGATACCGCGAAGGCGCCGATGAGCTTGCCGGGCTGGGCGCATGACGGCTTCCGCGGCGTGATTATCGAGAATGGGCGGCTGTTTCTACGCTCCATCGACCGCCGTATGGTCGGGCCTCATCAGGTAACCGTCGTCTCCAGCATGCCGGTGAATGCGGCGACTGTGGAGCAGCTGGCGCAGGGATTGGGGACGATCTACATCATCCCCGATGTCGGCAAGGTGTTGAAGGAGGTGGACGCACAGGACAAGAGCATCGGTCCACACGTCACGACCGGGCGCGAACTGGCCGAACGTGCCGAGGAGAGCGTCCGAGGAGGCACTTTGGCGCCGCCGGCCTTCCTGCTGGACCGGCAGATCACTTTCTCTGCGCCGCTCGTCACGACGGAGTGGCGGGAGGGCAAGCAGCTGACCAGCCTGCTGAACGTGACCTCACGACCGGCGCTGCTGTATGCGCACCTGTTCGGCACCGCGGTGGTGGTGGGGACGGTCATTCGTTATGGGCTGATTACCCTGACCGCGATCTTTGCGTTGATCGAGCTGATCGCGTTCGTCATGGCGGTGCGGCTGAACCGCACCATCACGCGCGCGGTTGGGGATCTGTACCGGGCGACGGTGGCGATCGACCACGGGCAGTTTGGCCACCGGATCCAGGTGCAGCGGCGCGATCAGCTAGGGGCTCTGTCAACCTCGTTCAACAGCATGTCGGAGTCGCTGGAGCGGCTGCTGGAGCAGCAGCGCGAGAAGGAGCGGATGCAGAGTGAGCTGGCGATCGCACAGGAGGTGCAGAACAACCTCTTCCCCCATGGCCAGCTGGAGCTGCCGGGGCTGGAGCTGCATGGCGTCTGCAAGCCGGCACGCAGCGTCTCTGGCGACTACTATGACTTTCTCCTAATGAGCAAGAGCGAGCTGTGCCTGGCGATGGGAGATATCAGCGGGAAGGGTATTTCGGCGGCGCTGCTGATGGCAT
>JAOAPJ010000295.1 GCA_025462805.1 Acidobacteriaceae bacterium | reverse complement strand
CCAGTCATCCCCTGGTCAATGCGAGCTGGATCGACCAGGGTGTTCGCCTCAACCCGGACATCAACATCGCGATTGCGATGGCTGTCGAAGACGGCGTGGTGAGCGCGGTGGTTCCGAAGGCTTCCACCCTGCAGGTGGGCGAGATCGCGAAGCAACGTCTTGATCTGACGGAACGAGCCCGCGCGCACCGTCTGCGGCCCGCGGATCTGGCAAACGGAACGTTTACGATCAGCAATCTTGGCATGCTCCAGGTCGACTCCTTCAGCGCGATCATCACGCCGCCGCAGGCAGCGATTCTGGCGGTGGGGGCGATCGCGGATCGCGTTGTGCCGGTTGCGGGCCGGGTGGAAGTGCGCCCGATGATCACGTTGACCCTCTCTGCCGATCATCGCGTCCTCGACGGCGCCAAGGCGTCGGCCTTCCTGCGTGACCTGGCAGAAACATTACAGGATCCAGCGAAGTGGCTTGGCTGAGATGAGCGTCCTCCAGGCTGAACTGCGGCCCGTCGTCGACCGTCCACCAGGAAAAGGAAGCGGTCCCTTCTATACCAGCTTCTGGTTTCAGGTGTGCGTCGCGGTTTTTCTCGCGGTGCTGCTTGGCTACTTCAGCCCCAATCGTGCGATTGCGATGAAGCCGCTGGGAGATGGCTTCATCCGTCTCATCTCGATGATTGTGACGCCGATCATCTTCTGCACGGTCGTATCCGGCATCGCTGGCATGCAGGATATGAAAAAGGTTGGACGAGTCGGCGGCAAGGCGCTGCTCTACTTCGAAGTCGTCTCGACACTCGCGCTGTTCATCGGCCTGGTGGTCGGCAACGTCGTCCATCCCGGTGGAAACTTCCACGTGGATACGGCAACCCTGGATGCGAAGGCTGTTGCCAGTTATGCGGGGCAGGCCAAGGCGCAAAGCATCAGTGAGTTCCTGCTGCACATCATTCCCACAACCGTGGTCGACGCCTTTGCCAGGGGCGACATCCTGCAGGTGCTGCTCATCGCGATCCTGTTCGGGTTTGCTCTATCCATGATGGGCGAACGCAGCAAGCCGTTGCTGGCGCTGCTGAACACGCTGACCCAGGCCATCTTCGGAGTGGTCAACATCCTGGTGCGGCTCGCTCCAATCGGTGCGTTCGGCGCCATGGCATTCACGGTCGGCAAGTATGGCATCGCTTCCCTGCGGCCGTTACTCAATCTGATTGGGACATTTTACCTGACATCGATTCTCTTCGTGATTGTGGTGCTGGGAACTATCGCGCTGTTGGCAGGCTTCAACATTTTCAAATTCCTGATCTATATCAAGGAAGAGATTCTGCTGGTGCTATCCGTCGCGAATTCCGAAGCCGCGCTACCGACGTTGATGGAAAAACTCGAGGCGCTCGGCTGCTCCAAGGCACTCGTGGGATTGGTGGTGCCTACCGGCTATACGTTCAACACGGACGGCACCAGTCTCTATATGACGCTGGCGGCGCTCTTCGTAGCGCAGGCCACTGGAACCCATTTGACGCTCTCGCAGCAGCTCACTATCTTCGCCGTTGCCATCCTGACCTCGAAGGGGGCGAGCGGCGTGCAGGGAGCATCGTTCATCGCGCTGGTGGGCACCCTCTCCGTGGTACCGACGATTCCGGTCGCCGGCATGGCCCTGATCCTCGGCATCGATCGCTTCATGAGTATGTTTCGCGCACTCATCAACATGATCGGCAATGGCGTCGCCACCCTGGTGATCGCGCGCTGGGAAAAGGAGATTGATCCCGCGACACTACGCAGCCGTATGGGATCGGTCTGAGTGGAGGGTTATGGCTCACGCTGTGGTGCCGTTTAAAGAAGAAAATCTCACGGTTCCTGACGGCTACGGGCGCCATGCGAGGGGCTACTCACGGGCCTCATTGATCGACCATCGCACGTCGGACGCAGCCGTCCACATGGCACACCAGATCGTTCAGCTTGAGCCTGGCGGGTATCTGGAGCAGAACGTGCTGGCTTACGAAAAGAGCCTATACGTCCTGGAAGGCGAGCTTGATCTGATGATCGATAGTCGATGCTACCGGATGGTGGTGGGCGACTATGCTCTGGTGCTGGTCGGCTCGGCTCACGCACTGCAGTCCAGCAGCGGCAGGAGAGCGCGATGGATGGAGATGATCGCTCCACAGCCTCTGCCCAAGAGTGTGGGACAGGACACCTTCTTTGTCGGAGAGTTCGAGTGGCCGGCCCGGATCGACCGGTTCGACAAAGGCGACGCTCGCACGCGCTTTGTGGGGCACTTCGACGATGCGCAACTGCCGCCGCCCGGCAACCTGCAGATGGATGGCTACACCGGCGACGGCGCTCGGCTGATCAGCCAAAAGATGATGGTGGACCGCAACTTTGGATCAGCGCACATGACGATGTTCGTCGTGGAGTTCGCCAAGGGCGGTGGAGGCTCACACCACACCCATCCGTTCGAGGAATCTTACTTCTTTACCTCGGGATTGGCGGATTGCGAATTCGAGGGAAAGAGATACGTTGTTGAGCCGGGCACCCTGTGCTGGACTGGTGTCGGCGCGAAGCACGCGATCTACACGCGAGGCGATGCACCGCTGAGATTTATTGAGACACAGACGCCACAGCCGCCGGCGCGGCAAGCGTTCCGATTTGATAGTGAATGGCGTGCCATGCGCGAACGATATCCGGATTGATTCCCGATCTGAAGACACTCACGGGTGCTTCGTTTTAACAGAGCGGACATGCACTGGGCGGCCGCCCGAATACCTACATGACTAGATGGCGTATTTTTCCATCCGCCGATATAGAGCGCCGCGGCTGAGGCCGAGAGCCTCCGCCGCCTGGCTCACGTTTCCTTGCGCACGAGCCAGCGCCTTGCGGATGAGGATACTCTCGACCGCCTCGAGACTCATCTCGTCGAGGCTGGATGTGGTGATCGCTGAACGCGGCGGTGTCAGGTTGAGATCGCCGATGTCGACTTTTTCGTTGCGCGCCATAAGAACAGACCGCTCGATGCAGTGATCCAGCTCGCGCACGTTGCCGGGCCAGGCGTATTGCATCATCACCTCAAGCGCCCGCGGGGCGAAGCCGGAGAGCAGGCGGCGATAGCGCTTGCTCCAGCGGGAGAGGAAGTGGCCGGCCAGCAGCGGAATGTCTTCGCGCCGGTCGCGCAATGCGGGCAGGTGAATTTCTACGGTGTTCAGACGGAAGAGCAGGTCCTGACGGAAGCGGCCTTCTTCGCTCTCCTTGTGCAGATCTGCATTGGTGGCGGAAAGAAGACGCACATCGACCTTGCGTGTCTTCGACGAGCCGACGCGTTCGAGCTCGCCGGTCTCAAGCACGCGGAGCAGCTTGGCCTGTTGCCGCAGCGGGACATTGGCGATCTCATCCAGGAAGAGAGTGCCGCGATCGGCAAGCTCAAAGCGTCCGATGCGATCGGTGCGCGCGTCTGTGAAGGCGCCCTTCACGTGACCGAAGATCTCACTTTCAAAGGTGCCCTCCGGCAGCGCGCCCGTGTTGACGGCGACCAGCGAGTGCTGTGCCCGTGAAGACAGGGCGTGCAACGTTTGCGCGACGACCTCCTTCCCCGTACCGTGTTCGCCGGTGATGAGCACGTTGGCGTCCGAGGGGCCGATACGCGCAACCATTTCGAGCACGGGCTGCATGGCGCGCGATTCGGCGATGAGTGTGGGCAGTCCTTCGGCGCGCAGAAAGCGGTTCTCTGCTTCGAGCATGTCTGCCTGGCGCTGCACGCGATGCAGGTCGAGCTGCGTGCGCAGCACGGTGAGCAGGCGCGCGTTGTCCCAGGGCTTCTGAATGAAGTCGGCCGCGCCACGGCGCATGGCCTCGACGGCCAGCTCGACGCTGCTCCATGCCGTCATGACGATGAGCGGCACGCGGAGACCATAGCTCTGGATCTCTGCGAGGAGGTCGATGCCCTCAGCGCCAGAGGTGGTGTCGCGCGTGTAGTTCATATCCATCAAGACGGCATCGTAGGTCTCGCTGGCAAGGCACTCGATGAGCTGCCGGGGCGAGTTGGCGCGATCGATGCGATAGCCTTCCGGACGCAACAGGATCTCGAGTGCGTCGAGGATGGGCGGCTGATCGTCGGCGATGAGGAGACGCGGCCGCTGCGCCTCCTCTGCCGGTGAGCCATTCGCGTGTGCGCGTTGCCGGGGACTGCTCATGTGGGTGGTCACTTCCTATGGCTGGGGTGCGGGAGCGGGCGAATGTGGCGGAGCCGGTTGCGATGGCGGAGGGGTGGAAGGAGGCCTGTTGACAACACCGGCGCGCGCCTCATCGAGCGAGATCCCGAGCCGGTTCAGTGTCTGACCCGTGGCGCGATAGAGTTCGACGCGGTTCTTCTCGTAGGTCGTCTCCGCCGCAGCTAGAGCCGAACTCGCGATGGCGAGGTCGCGCTCTGCGGTGACCGTCTCGAAGTTGGATCCGGCGCCGAGCTGCTGCTCCTGCTTCTTGATGTCAAAGGTGCGCTGCGCAAGGTCGCGCGCCTTCCGCGCTGCCTCCACGCGGGCGCCGCCCTGCTCAAGCGCATAGGCTGCATTGCGCACCTCGATGCGCACATTCTTCGTGGTCTGCTCCACCTGGAGCTGTGCCTGCCGATATTCGAGCTCGGAGCGGAACTGGTCAGCACGCGCCTGGCGATTGCGCAAGGGAATGCTGACTTGCACCTCTGCGAGATAATCGGGCGAGCTGTTGTTGAATGCATTCTGCAGCGCTCCGCCGTAGCTGGATGGCGTGTTCACCATCGGAGTGCCGCCCGGAAAATTGGGATTGGGCACGCCGCCCAGACCAGTGCCGGCGTAGTAGCCGATCACGGTGACACTGGGCAGCATGGCGTTGCGCACCGCTCTGCGCGAGATCTGGTAGTCATCCTGATTGATCTGGAGCGTGCTGATGTCCGGTCGATTCTTGATCGCCTCAGAGATCAGCTCCTGCACCTGAGGCACCGCCTCCGGCTGAAAGGCGTCGAGCGATGCCGTAGGGACGACCGGCATCTCCTCAAGCGTCTGGTCCAGTCGCCGCGTGAGCGCGTTTTTCATAAACGACTCCTGCAACTGAAGGGTCGTCTTCGAGACTGTGAGGTCCTGCTGCCGCGTAGCTACCTCGGCCTCTGATTTCATCACGTCAAGGGCAGGCACCGCCTGCAGCTGAAGCTGCTTGCGCTCATCGTCGAGCGTCTTCTCCGCGAAGGCGAGCGAGCGCTCCTTCACCTGCTCGTCCTGGTATGCGTTTACCAGGTCCCAGTAGATGTTCTCGATCTGTGTGGTGGTCGCGATGACCTGGGACTTGAAGGATATCTCGGAGATCCTGCGGTTATTGCGCGCGAGGCGCAGATAGCGCAGATTGGGCGCGAAACCGAAGCCGGCCAGCAGTTGCTGCTGCAGAAGGAACCGATAGTTCGCGCTGAGCGATGGGTTGAGCGTGGTGAAGAGACTGTTCTGCGTCTGCCGCGAGTTGTTCAAATCGAACTCAAGGGAGGTTCCCGTGGGAAATGCCTGGAGGTACGATGCGTCCACAATGCTGGTGTTGTTCTTGAGGGAGGCGGTGCCGGAGGTGACCTGATTCACCTGGGGGACGGTCGCGTGCTCCACACTGGCCAGACCGAGAATTTTCGGATCGAAGCTCGGCACCAGGGTGCCGAGACCGAAGGTGTTCTGCACCAGGCCCCCGGCGCCTCCGCCAACGCCCCCGAGCCCGCCGGAAGATCCGATCGCATTGGGCGCCCCAGAGCCGCCAAGAGTATTTTGCACGATGCCGGTGGGCACACCGAAGCTGATGCCTCCGGCGCTGGTGCGTAGAACGTCCGCATCCGCGATGGGCAGGTTGTAGCGCGAGATGGCGAGATCGAGATTGTTTTCCAGCGCGAGGTCGATGGAATCCTCCAGCGAGAGGTAGAGCTTTCCCTGGTGAATGAGCTGTTCCAGGCGCAGGGAGTTGGCGAGATTGGGCGCAGGGATGTTCACTGGCGTGTAGATGGAGAATGGGTTATGTGTGTGCGGCAGCCCAACGTGGAAACCTTGTTGCTGATTCGCTTGCGCCTGCGCCCCAGGGGTCAGGACAGGCGCGGTCTGAGTGAGGATGAGCGAACCGGCTGCGAGCACAGCGCTAGTGACGGGGCGACGATTCATCGTGCGGTGGACTCCTCTGCTGCGGTAAGGCTTGGATTGGCGCTATCGCGTACCAGCCAGCCGTCGCGCACCTCGAGCACGCGATTGCCGAAGCCGGCGTTGATATGGGAATGGGTGACTTGCAGGATGGTGGTGCCCTGCTGATTCAGTTCGCGGAAGAGTTCCATAATTTCGCGCGCCTGCTCCGAGTGGAGGTTGCCCGTGGGCTCGTCCGCCAGCAGGAGCGACGGGTTGTGGATGACGGCCCGGGCGATGCCCACCAGTTGCTGCTGCCCGCCGGAGAGCTGCGAAGGAAACAGGTCCTTTTTGCCAACGATGTTGAAGCGGTCGAGGGTGTCGGCGACCAGGGCCTGGCGCTCGGCCCGCGGCATGTTCTTGTAGCTCAGCGGCAGATCAATGTTCTCGGCGACCGTCAATTCGTCGAGCAGGTGGTAGCTCTGGAAGACCATGCCCAGGCGCCGCTTCGCCAGCTCGGCGCGCTGCTTGCGGCTCATGGTATGCACCGCCTCGCCGTCGAAGTAGTACTCGCCCTGCCATTGATCGTCCAGTAGCGCGATGGCATTCAGCAGGGATGATTTCCCTGCCCCGGATGGTCCCATGAGCGTTACAAATTCACCGCGCTCGATTTTCAGATCAATGCGGCGTAACACCCAGGTATATCCGGCGCCGGTTTTGTAACTGCGTTCCAGGTGACGTATATCAATCATGGCAATTTCTCCTATTCGTGGCGCAGCGCTTGGATGGGATCGATGTTGGCAGCGCGCCGAGCCGGCAGATAGCTGGCTGCGATGCACGTAACGGCGAGCACAACGGTGACCGCCTCGACCACGAACATCATGTTGTGAAGGTCAACGCCAGCAACCACGCTGGCCGCGAGGCGGCTGAGTCCGAGCGAGAGAGCAGCGCCAAGCGCGGCGCCCAGGGAGAGCAGCACGACCGCGCGGCGGAGCACCATCCACAGCACATCTTTGCGCTGCGCACCCAGGGCAAGCCGCACGCCGAAGTCGCGCATCTGCTGGGCGACCTGGTAGGCGAGGAGGCCGTACAGCCCGGCCGCCGCGATCACCAGCGCCGCCAATGCAAACAGCCCGAGCAGACGCGCGGCCAGGGTCTGGCTGCCCATGGTGTCGGCGATCGTGGTCTGCATTGGTTCGGCGTGATTGATGCCAACGTCGGGGTTGAGATCATGCACGATGCGTGTCATGGCGGGGATCAACGAGTTGGGCGAGATCTGCGCACGCACCACGAGATCGAGGTGGAAGGCGACCAGAATGGGATACATGTCGTCCGCAGGTGACATTTGATCGAGGTTGAGGAGCAGCTCGGGCTTTGCCGCGTCGCTCATCCCTTGCCGCGCGTCACCAACCACCCCGACGATAGTGGCGTACTTATGCGGTCCGGCATTGCTTGCCTCAACCTGCATGCCGATGGGGTTGTGTGCTCCATCGATCTCTCGCGTGAATGCCTCGTTCACGATGGCAGCCAACGGCGTGGACGGGCTGTCTTCTGCATTGAAGAGACGGCCCCGCTTCAGCGAGATCCCCATGGCACGGAAGTAGTCCGAGCTCGCTGCGCGCGCGTTCGCGTCCTGCGTATGGCGGGCCTCCGGTTTGGGGCGGCCCGCGAACTGGATCGTGTCACGGAAGGTCCAGTTGGTGCGCAGCGGACGGACGGTGGTGACGCCTGCAGCGGTCACTCCGGGAAGCTGCCGGATTCGATCGAGCATCGGCTGGAGGAAGGCCGGCACGATATTCTTCGCGTCCGACCGTCCCCTGCTAACGAACCAGTAGTTCTTCTGCGGCAGCATCAGCTCCGCGGTGACGACGTTCTCGGGCGCGAAGCCGAGCGGCGTTCGCTGCATCTGGTACAAGGTGCGCGCCATCACACCCGCGGCGACGAGCAGCAACAGGGAGAGCGCAACTTCTGCGGTGACGATGAGGTCGCGCATCCTGCTCTGGTGGCGGCTGGTGCCGGCGCCGGCGGAACCTTCGCGCAATCCTTCCTGGATAGGAAGACGCGCGGCTTGCAACGCAGGCACAATGCCGAACAGCAGAGCCGAGACACACGAGGCAAGCAGCACGTATGTGCACACGCTCGCATCGATGTGGACGATGTCTCCATTCTGGAAGGTCTGCGCGAGGTAGTCGCGGGAGACACGCAGCGCCGCTGCAGTGATGGACAAACCCAGCGCACCACCGGCCAGGCTGAGCAGGAGACTCTCGACCAGAAACTGACGCAGGAGGCGGCTGCTGCCCGCGCCGAGGGCCGCGCGCACGGCGATCTCACGCCGGCGTCCTTGGGTGCGGGTCAGCAGCAGGCCGGCAACGTTGATCGTGGAGAGGAGCCAGACTGCGCCTACCAGCCAGTTGAGAGTGAGAAGTCCGGGGCGTACGCGGCGAGTCTGCGAATGCGCATAGTTTTCGACCAGCACACGGTTGTCGCGTTCTTTGCCGGGATAGGTGTGTAGGCTCTGCCTTTTAATGCCGGCGAGCTCACGTGTGGCCTCCTCAGGTGTGCTGCCCTCCCGAAGACGACCGAGGACTTGCAGTACGCCGGAGGAGCGGTCCTGCAGCTCCTTGGTGTTGATATCCAGAGCCGAGAACAGGAGATCGCTGCCACCCTGGAAGCGGAAGCTATCCGGCATGACGCCGATGACCGTCTGTGGCATGCCATTGAGCGCGATGCTGCGGCCGATGATCTTCGGATCCGCGTCAAAGAGCGTGCGCCACTCCTGTGCACCGAGAACGACCACACGGGCCGCTCCGGGCTGCCCGTCGGCTGCAGTAAAGCCGCGGCCCAGAGCGGGTTGAACGCCAAGCAGGGCGAGGAAGTTCGTGCTGGTCAACAGCTCCGGCGCCGAGCGCGGACGCGCGATGCCACCGACGATTGGCATCTGGAAGGTGTAGTAGGCGACGGACTGGAGCGCGTGGCTGCGGGTTTGCCAATCCTGCGCATCGGGAAGTGAAATCCCGCCGCCGCTCTCCGTGACGTCCTTGTCATACGACGCCTCGGAGATCGCCACCAGCTGCGACGGCCGCGCGTAAGGCAAGGGGCGCAGCAGAACCTGGTCGACGACAGAAAACATGGTGGTGGTGGCGCCGATGCCGAGCGCGAGCGTGAGGAGTGCGGTGCAGGCAAAGGCCGGGCTATGCCGCAACTGGTGCCACGCATAGCGAAGATCGTTGCCGAGTTCCATGTGCTCCTATTCCGACCGAAGGGCGTGCATCGGTTCAATCGCCGCGGCTCGCCGTGCTGGCAGCAGCGCCGCAAGGGCGGCGCTCAGCGCGAGGATCAAGACGGCACCCGTGACCACGGGAAGATCGAAGGATCCGACGCCAAACAGCTTCTGTGCAATCAGCCGGCCTGCGATATATGACAGCGGAATGCCCGTGGCCAAGCCAATACCACAGGACAACAACGATTGCAGAAGGACCTCGCGCAGGATGCGGGCGCGGCTGGCGCCAAGCGCCATCCGGATCCCGATCTCACCGGTGCGCCGCTGCACAGAATATGCGGTGACGCCATAGATACCGATGGCTGCAAGCACCAGCGCAATCAAGGCAAAGAGCGCGCAGAGACGCGACAGCAGCTCACTCTGGATGAATCCGTAGCTCTCCAGTTCTGCAAAGGTGTAGTAAGCGGTGATGGGCAGGTTCGCATCAATATCGCGCATGGCTTTGCGCATGGCAGCCTCCACAGAGGCGCGGTCGCCTCCGCGCAACTGCAGGACGATATTCCCCGCGAAATGTGATTCTGCCTCGCGCCCCGCTTGGGATGGCCGGAAGACCGGCGAGGTCTGGCGGAAGGGCAGGAAGAACATCGGAGGCGTGGGCAGTTCCGGGAAGCGGTACTTGGTATCGCGCACGACACCGATAATCTCGAACGCGCTGCGCAACTCCGGCTCGATGCCGAAGTGCTGGCCGAGAGGGTCGCCTTTCAGATATCGCTTGGCGAAGCCGTCGCTGACGATCGCTACCTTGCGCGACTTATTATCGTCGGCATCGTTGAACATGCGCCCTTCGCGCAACCTGGCCCCGACGGCATTGAAATAGTCCGGGCTGACGCGATTCCATGTGGCTTCGGCCCAGGTGCTGTCCGGTGCAGGATTTGGCTGCCCCGGAAGATAGACGGTGTCAGTGCGGTTCTCCCCAGACATGGGTGCGTAGATGGCAAGGCCCACGCGCTCGGCACCTGGAATCGCAAGCATGCGCTCCTCGATCTTGCGGTTCAGTTCATCGGTGTGCGTGCTGCGGTAGCCGGCCAGCGCGGGGTCGATGGTGATGACGTAGCGATCGCGAGTCTGGAAGCCGAAGTCCTGATGTTGCAGGTTGCTGAGACTGCGGGTCAGCAAGCCTGCGGCGCACAGCAGGACGACGGAGAGCGCAGCCTGCGTGATGACCAGCAGGCGTTGAGACGCGGTGCCGCTCGATCGGGTGGTACGCGAGGCTGCGCGCAGCACGCTGGCCAGATTGTTACGGGTTGAGACCCAGGCCGGCCCGACGCCGAAGAGGATCGAAGTGACAATGGCTGTGGCGAAGGCAAAGCCAAGCATGGCAGCGGAAGGTCTTGCGCTGACCGGGAGGAAATCGACGCCGCGGAAGGCGAGCGCAAGGACCGAGCTCGACAACGCGTAAGCGACTCCGATGGCAGCGATACAACCGAGAACGGCCAGTAGCAGACTCGACACCATGGCCTGCTGCAGCAACTGTTCCCGGCTGGCACCCAGAGCCATACGCACCGAGGTCTGCTGGGTTTGCGCGATGGCTCGGACCAACAGCAGGTTGGCTACATTGGCGCAGACGATCAGCATGACAAACGCCGCTGCCCCCATGAGCAGCTTCAATGCCTTGCTGTAGAACATCCCGACGAAGTTAATGCCTGTCTCGGCAGAGGCGAGTTCCGTAGACTGGCTGTCGATCTGCGCGCGCTCCTCCGGCTGCATGTCGGCGGCGCGGCTATGCAGCCACTGCCGCAGTCCTATGTTCAACTGCGCATCGATCTGATCCGGCTGTGCGCCCGGTGCAATGCGCCCGACCAGGTCGAGCCAGTGACGATCGGCCCGCTGCAGCATGGCGCCCTCATGCACATAGTTGCTCTCCTGGCGCAAAGGCAGCCACAGCTCCGGCATATCGGGGTGCACCGTCTCTCCCAGGAACTCGGGTGCGGTCACGCCCACCACAGTAGCTGCGGCGCCATTGATGAGCAGGGTCTTGCCGACGATGTGCGGGTCGCGGCCAAAGCGGCGCTCCCACATCCGGTAGCTGAGTACAGTGACCGGTGGTGAGGCGGCCTGATCATCTGCCGGCGTGAGGCCCCGACCCATGGTCAAGGGCACCTCGAGAACGCCGAAGTAATTGCCTGAGACCAGCTTGCCGAGCAGCGCCATGGACGCCTGCGGATTGCCCTGGAGGTGCACGAAAAGAGCTGTGGGGCCGGCGGAGAATGCGGCGAGACCCCCGCGGAGACCCTGGGTATGGTCACGCAGGGATTCATACAAGGGGTAGGAGAAGAGGCTCCAATCGCCCTGAAGTGTGCTGGCGACGCAGCAGGTGCTGTCACGTCCTGCCTTGTACAACTCATTGGGACGGGGCACCGGCAGCGGTTTCAACATGGTGACGTAGATCAGACTGAAGATGGCGGTGATCGCGCCGATGCCGAGTGCCAGCGTCAGCACGGCAGTAATAGCGAAGCCCGGACTGCGGTAGAGCTGGCGGAATGCGTAACGGATATCGTTGCCCAAATGCATGATGTCACTCCGTCCGCAACGCTACCACGGGTTCGACGGAGGCAGCACGGCGCGCTGGTAACAGTGCTGCAAGGGCAACCGCTGCCAGCAAGACGGCGGCGGCCAGGCTATAGCTCAACGGATCGGCTGGTGTGACGCCCACCAGAAAACGTTGAAGTATGCGAGCTCCCGCGAAGCTGAGGATCGCGCCGAGCACCACGCCGGCAACGCCGCTTCGGGCGGATGTGCTGATGAACTGCCGCGCCACAGTCGCGCGGTTGGCGCCCAGCGCCATGCGGATGCCGATCTCCCTCACCTGCTGCGCGACCGTATAGCTGCTCACGCTGTACACGCCCACTGCGGCCAGTAACAGCGCCAGGGCGGCAAAGGCGGTCAGCAGCTCGCCGCGAAGCTGCTGCGGTTGAGTGGAGGTGGCAAGCGCATCATCCATGGTGGTGAACTTGGTGGCGATGGCGGAGTCGATTGCCAGCACCCGCTGCCGCACGGCAGGGATGAGGGAGCCGGGTGCGACGTCGGCATGCAAAACGATCTGCACCTCGTTCGCCAGGGAGGGATGCTGCGCGAGAGGCATATAGAGCGTCGGAGCGGGCTCCTCGGCAGGCGAGTCCTGCCGTACATCCCCGACCACACCGGCGATGGTCATGGGGTGCATGCTCAGCTCATCCCTGCCGCAGACGATCTGCTGACCGAGCGGATTGGTGGAGCGGAAGACCTGTCGAGCCAGGGACGCGCTGATCAGCACCACCGGGGTCGAGGCCAATGTATCGGCCGCGGTGACGTCCCGCCCGCGCAGCAGCGGAATGCCCATGGCGCGAAAGTAGCCCGGACCGGCCAGGCTGAAGTTGGCATGCGGCAACCCCGCCTGACTCATCGACTCGCCCTTATTCACCACTGCGAAGCTGCCGTTGCTGCCGAACTCGCCGGCCGGCAATCCCACCGTCTGCGCGGCGGATCGCACTCCGGGCAGTGCGCGCAGCTCATCGGTCAGGTGCGCCAGCTGCACCATTCGTTTCTGCGATTCTTCGAGGCCATGGGCCGGTGCATGTGCGTAGACCACCAGGCGATTGTCTGCGGCGAAGCCGAGGGGCATGGCGCGCAGGTGCTCGATTGTGCGCACCAGGAGCGACGAGGTGACCACCAAGAGGAAGCTGAGCGCAATCTCAAGCGCAAGCAGCCCGCGCCGCAACACAGCAGTCTTCCGGTCTGTGCCGCTGGTGCGCGTGCCGCGGTTCAGTGCGGCTGCCGTGTCGCGCCGTGCTGCCCACCAGCAGGGCCAAGCCGCACTGATCGCCGTAACCAGGGAAGCGAGAACGAGAGAGAAGCCGAGCAGCCGCAGGTCGGGGCTGGCATTCATGACGCGAGGAAGCTGCGAGGCGAGGAGGCGCATGAGCAACGCAGTAGCGGGAATCGCCAGCAACAGTCCAAGTGCGCCGCCGAGCAGCGAGAGAAGCGCGGCCTCGGTGAGGACGCTGGCGATAATGCGCGCGCGGCTCGCGCCCAGAGCACTGCGAACCGCCAGCGCCTGTTCCCTGCTGGAGAAACGAACCAGCTGCAGGTGGGCGACATTGGCGCAGGCGATGAGCAGAAGCACGGACACGGCCGCAAGCCACAACCACAGCGACGTGCGGACCGGGCCAGTCAGAGCATCGAGCAGAGGCACAGCCGTGAGCCTCACGTGAGCATGACTCTGCGTATACTCGCGGGCGAGGCGGGCAGAAAGCGTGTCGAGCTGCGCCTGCGTCTGTTGCAGGCTCCGATCGGGGCGGATCCGCGCTACCGCCTGATAGTTGTACGCGTCGCGGCTCCGGCTCTCTGGGGTCTGCGGGCCGCCTACCCAGACATTCGTCTTGTGCGGAAAGTCGAAGCCCTGGGGAAGCACGCCTACGACTTCGTAAGACTCACCTTCGACGCGCAGCAACTTGCCTATTGCAGCCATCGTGCCGCCGAGCTCTGCATTCGCGAACGCCGTGCTGACGAATGCCTGAAGCCGCGCGTCGTCATGGAACCCCGGGCCGACGTCGGGCCGCACCCCGAAGACGTCGAGGAAGCCGGGACTGACCTGTTCTACCTGAGCGAAGGAGGCGTGGTCGGAGAGCTGCACGCCCATCTCGCCACCATCGTAATAGGCGGTCTCCTGAAAGGCTCCGCTCGCCCGCAGATCCTGGTAGTCGTCGCCGGGAAGCCGCGGATGATCGCGCTGTGCGTCTGTAAAGAAGGTGTCGAGAGCGACGATGCGTCCCGCGTCACGGTAGGGCAGGCTGGTCAGGAGCATCTGCTCGACTACGCTGAAGACTGCCGTGGTGGCGCCCATGCCCAGGGCGAGCGTCAGGACCGTCGTAAGGGCGAAGCCGGGCGCACGGCGCAACTGCCGCCACGCGAAACGAAGCTCCTGCGCGCTTTGCTGGATCGCTGCCATCCTACTCCGACCTCAGGGCCACCATCGGCTCGATGGAGGCGGCACGCCGTGCGGGCACAAAGGCTGCAATCGCCGCGGCCGCGCTCAGCATGGCGAGGGTAAGCAGACCTACCACGACGTCGAATGAACCGACCCCATATAGGTGCTGCTGCATGTAGCGGCCCGTCGCATACGCCAAGGGCACACCGATGACGAGACCAACAGCGCACTGGCTGAGAGCCCGCACCAGCACTTCGCGCAGGATTCGCCCGCGGTCCGCGCCCAGCGCCATGCGCACGCCGATCTCACCGGTGCGGCGCTGCACGGAGTACGCAGTGACGCCGTACATCCCTACCGAAGCCAACACCAGAGCGACCAGGCCGAAGAGTGAGGTGAGCCGGGCCAGCAGCTCGTCTTCGTTGAAGTTGGTCGCAACCTGCTCGCTGAAGGTGCGGAAGAACTGAGGCGTCAGATTCGGATCCACTTCGGCGAAAGCGCGCCGTGTCGCTGCCTCTGCGGCAGAGGGCGTACTGTTTGTCACTTCGAGCACAACGTGACCGGCGTAGTGGCTCAGACCCTCAGCTGCTTGATCCTCTGCCTTGAACGCGTTCGTGATCTGCGAAAACGGCAGGAAGTACATGGGCGGGACCGGCTGGTCCGGGTCGCGATACTTCGTGCTCTCGACCACGCCGATGATTTCGAACTGAGAGCGCAGCTGTGGCTCCAGCCCGAAGTGCTTCCCGATCGCGTCGCCATGGAAATACCGGTCGGCGAAGACCTGGTTGACGACCGCCATCTTGCGGGTATGGTTGTCATCGGCCGCAGTAAACACGCGACCCTTGTGGAGTTGGGAGCCGATGGCTTCGAAGTAGTCAGGGGTGACCCGCGTGAACGAGGCGCTGTACCACTCACTGTCCGGCTGCGCGTCCGGCTGGCCTGGGATGTAGATGCCGTTGCTCCAGTTGTTGTGGGCCATCGGCGTGTAGATGGCAAGCCCAGCGGCCTTTGCACCGGGGATAAGCATCAGCCGGTCATGCAGCTTGCGATAAAGGTCGTCGGTCTGCTCCGGCGTGTAACCGGCGAGGAAGGGGTCGATACCGACGATGTAGCGGTTGATGGTGACAAACCCGAAGTGTTGGATCTGGAGATTGTTCAGGCTGCGCAGCAACAGCCCTGCAGCGCACAGCAGCACGACCGAGAGCGTCGCCTGCAGAACGACCAGCGCGCGCTGCGGCCCGGAGCTGGGATCCTTCATCGTGCGGGAGGTGCCGCGAATCGCGCTCGCCGGATCGGTCTGGGTGGAGAACCATGCCGGCGCCACGCCAAAGAGCAGCGCCGTGATCAAAGCGGCGAGCAACGCGAAGCCGAGCACCGGCAGGGATGGATGCACGTTGACGGGAACGTAATC
>JAOAPJ010000163.1 GCA_025462805.1 Acidobacteriaceae bacterium | reverse complement strand
ACGGGGTCGAAGGCGCGCTGCAGGAAGGTGGAGTAGATGGCGCAGACCGGGCGGTAGCCCTTGGTGGCCATGCCGGCGGCGAAGATGACGGCGTGCTCCTCGGCGATGCCCACGTCGAAATAGCGGGTGGGGTGATGCGGCCGGAACAGGTCCAGCGCGGTGCCATTGGGCATGGCAGCGGTGATGGCGACCACCTTGTCGTTGTCGTTAGCGAGGGTGACCAGGGTGTCGGCGAAGACCTCGGAGTAGGTGCGGCCGGCCGGCTTGGTGTCGCCAGTGAGTGGGTCATAGGGGCCCAGGCCGTGGAACTTCTTGACCTTGTCGATGGCGGGCTGAAAGCCGCGACCTTTCTGGGTGAGGACGTGGAGGAGCACCGGCATCCGCTGGCGCTTGAGGAACTGGAAGGTGCCGATGAGCAGCTCGATGTTATGGCCGTCGAGCGGGCCGTAGTAGTTGAGGCCGAACTCCTCGAAGAGCATGGAGGGCCAGAGCAGGCCCTTGGCTGCCTCCTCCGCCTTGCGCACGACTTTGGTCGCTTACGTGCCGCCAAAGCGTTCAATCAGGCGGGCGGCGCGGTCGTGCAGGTGGTTGTAGTGCTCGTTGGTGACCACCTTGTGGAGGTAGTTGGCAATAGCACCGACGTTACGGTCGATGGACCATTCGTTGTCGTTCAGGACAACGATGAGGCGTTTGGTCTGGTCGCCGATGTTGTTGAGCGCCTCGAAGGAGATGCCGTTGGTGAAGGCGGCATCCCCGGCGACGGCGACGACGTTCTCCGAGGTGCCGGCGAGGTCGCGCGCGACCGCCATGCCCAGTGCGGCGGAGAGGGCGGTCCCGGCATGGCCGGCACCGTAGGCGTCGTGCTCGGATTCGGTGCGCAGCATGAAGCCGTTGAGCCCTCCGGGCTGGCGGATGGTGTGGAAGCGGTCGGCGCGGCCGGTCAGCAGCTTGTGCACGTAGGTCTGGTGGCTGACGTCGAAGAGGAAGCGGTCCTGCGGCGAGTCGAAGACGTAGTGCATGGCGAGGGTGAGCTCGACCACACCCAGGTTCGGCCCGAGATGGCCGCCGGTCTTCGAGAGGCTGCTGATGAGGAGTTCACGAATCTCCTGCGCGAGATCCGTGAGCTGCGCGACGGACAGTCCCTTGATGTCGGCGGGTGACTGGATGGAACGGAGAAGATCGCTCATGGTTGGGACCACACAGTTGAGGCCACACAATGGACCACAGGTTTGGACGCAGTCCAAACAAAAACGACCCGGCAAATCTGCCCGGTCTGGTACGCGTCGTGAGTGGGCCAAGTATATCAACCGCTTGCGAGTACCCAGAAGGATGTGGGAGGGATCGAGCAGAGAAGTTCTTGCCAGGTCAAGGGCCTGGGAAGGCGAGGGCGGGGAGACTGGCTCCTGGCAATGAGCGGTCTCCGGTTAGCGATCCCATAGAGGAGCGACGTTCGGCAGGGAGGGGCGTCTTATCAGAGTCCCCTAGGCGGACGGGCTCGGGCGGTGAATGAGCGGCGTTCATGGACTAGACCCAAGGATGCACCACAATCCCCGAAATCCACCGATCGCACTCCGCTAGGATGTGCGCACCTTACCCGAAAGGAGAATCACGCAAGTAACGGATTTTGACCGCTTTGCCGCGCCCTCTGCACCAATTGTGGCAGTGGCTCACCCTTCACAGTTTGACAGAATGCTTTCAGGCGACTCCTCCTCCTCTTTCATGCAGATTGCCAGTCCGACGATGATGCAAAGAGATGAAGCCGAGAGGCTCAAATCTCTCGCGCAATACGAGATCCTCGATACGCTGCCGGATCCGGCACTGGATGAGATCACTCGCCTCGCGGCCAGCTTCTGCCGCGCACCCTACGCTTACATCTCCTTCATCGACGCGAGCCGGGTGTGGTTCAAGTCGCGCATTGGCTTTCTGAGCCGGCAGCAGCCGCGCGCCACTTCGGCGTGCCAGTACACGATCCTCGAACCGAATGCGATGGTGATCGAGGACGCGGCGCAGGACTATCGCTTCGCACCATCGGGCATACCGCTGGCGGCGACCACCTACTGCCGCTCGTACGCGGCCGCACCGATCTTCACGCCTTCGGGCTCCGTGCTGGGCACCATCGCTGTGTGCTCGCCTGAGCCGAACATGTTCACACGCGAGCACGGGCGCACGCTGGAGGTGTTGGCGCGCCAGATCATCACGCGGCTGGAGCTGTATCAGAAGACCAGTCAGCAGGACCGCATCGTGCGCTCGCGGCAGCGCATCGAGCGCGCGCTCACGGTGGAGCGCAACTTCGTCACCTCGGTGCTGGATTCGATTCATGCGCTGGTGCTGGTGCTGGACACAGCGGGGCGCATCGTCCGCTTCAATCGCGCGTGTGAGACGGTCAGCGGCTTCAGCTTTGCCGAGCTGGTGGGGCGCTCGTTCCCGGAGGAGCTGTTCCCTCCCGAAGAGCGCGACCATGCGATGCGGATGTTTGAGCAGGCGCGCGCCGGAAAGCTGGACTCGAGCTACGAGATGCATTGGCGCACACGCGACGGCAGCATGCGCCGCATCGCCTGGACCGCGAGTTCGCTGAACGATCCGCAGGGCGACATCAGCTTCGTGATCACCACCGGGATCGATGTCACCGAGCAGCGCCAGGAGCTGGACCGGCTGCGCACCAGTGAAGAGCGCTATCGCCAACTGGTGGAAGGCTCGCTGGGTATCATCTGCACGCACGATCTGGACGGCAACATCCAGTCGATCAACGGGCACGCCGCCGCGATCCTGGGCCATACGCCAGAAGAGATCATCGGCACGCCGCTGTTCGACTACATCGTCGATGAACACAAGAGCGACTACGAGCAGTACGTCAGCGCCCTGAACGAACAGCATGAACATCAGGGGCTGTTCTATCTGAAGCGGCCTAATGGGCAGGTTGCTGTGGTGGCTTACCGCAACAAGCTGCTGCAGCTTCCCGGGACCGAGCCCATCGTGTTGAGCCATGGCATCGACATTACCGAGCAGACCGATGCAGAGGAGAAGCTGCACGCGCTGATGCGTCAGCGCGAGTCGATCCTGGCCTCGGTGGGAGACGGCATATGGGGACTCGACACGGAGGGTAATCTCACCTTCTGCAACGATACCGGCGCCAGTATGTTCGGCTACCAGGCGGAAGAGATCCTGGGCAAGAACACGCATCAGCTGGTGCATCACTCGAGGGCGGATGGCAGCCCGTATCCGCAGGAAGACTGCCCCATTCAGTCGGCGCTCCACTCCGAGGAGCCGGTGCGTGTGGACAACGAGGTGTTCTGGCGCAAGGACGGGACCTCCTTCCCGGTGGAATACGTGGCGCGGCAGCTGGTGCACGATGGCATTGTGAGCGGCATCGTGGTGGCCTTCGCGGATGTGTCGGAGCGCCGCCGCCTCGACCGCATGAAGGACGAGTTCATCTCGACTGTGAGCCACGAGCTGCGGACGCCGCTGACGTCGCTGCGTGCGGCACTGGGCTTGATTGCGGGCGGGGTGCTGGAGAAGCGGCCGGAGAAGCTGGCCCAGATGCTGGATGTCGCGATCGGCAACTGCGACCGGCTGGTTCGTCTGGTGAACGACATTCTGGACTTCGAGCGCATCGGCTCGGGCCGTCTGCCGCTGCATCGTGAGAAGGCGAATGCGGTAGACCTGCTGCGCCGGGCGGCGGATCTGCAGCAGAGCGCTGCATCGCAGAGCAACATCAGCTTCCGCATCGATGCCCAGCCGGTCGAGGTAATGGTGGATATCGATCGCACGCTGCAGACGATCAACAACCTGATCAGCAATG
>JAOAPJ010000278.1 GCA_025462805.1 Acidobacteriaceae bacterium | reverse complement strand
AGCGCAAGCTGCTTCTCTGTATTGCCGACTCCCCGTCGCTTCTTCCCATAGGCGACGATCTCATCCCAGTGCTCCGGCTTCTGGAAGGACACGATCGCGGAGCTCTTCTCCATCTTCTTGTACGGCCAGAAGCACCAGCCGATCTGGTTCTGCTCCAGCAGCTCGCGGAAGCTGCGCACCCAGTCGTCGGTATTCTCCCCGGACTCTCCCAGCCAGATGGGCACGTGGTACTCGTCGCGGAAGGCTGTGTACCGGGCAATCTCGCTGGCAACAGACGGATTCCATGGCGTGCCGAACTTGTACAGGTGGAACTCATACAACACGTTCGAATCGAAGGGCGGGCCGAAGATGTTGAAGTTGGTGTCCCACCGCGCACCGCCCAGAACCAACACATGGTGCTGATCCACCTCGCGCATCGCTGCAGCGATGCGCTTGTAGAGCGGCTCCAGCTGGCTGTTGTACTTCTGCAACTCGGGGAAGTGCGGGATAGGCTCGTTCAGCAGGTCATAGCCGAGCACCGCAGGCTCGTCTCGATAATGCTCGGCGATGCTGCGCCAGATCTCGATCAGCTCCTGCTGGTCTGCCGGCGAGTCATAAAGCCACGGATACCCGTAGCTGTCGTCGATGTTGGTGCCCGTCTGGCCGCCCGGAGCCTGATGCATGTCGATCACGACGTACATGCCATCCGCCTTGGCCCAGCCCACGAGCCGATCCAGCAGCCGAAACCCTTCCGCGTTGCCCTTGGTGAAGAACTTGTAGTGGATCGGCACGCGGACCGAATTCATGCCGCTCGCCCGCAGCAGGTCGATATCGGTCTTGGTGATGTAGCGCTCGCGATACTTGTGCCAGAAATCGGTCGCCTGGCTGGGTCCGATCAACTCGTCGAAGTACTCCTCGATCTCTCGCGGAGAGGTCGGCCCATCGTCGCCGAAGAGGAACATGTAGCCCTCCGGCTCCATCCAGTTGCCCAGGTTGGTGCCGCGCAACAACAGGATCTGGCCTCTGCCGTCGACCAGCTCGGTGCCTCGTGTATGAACAAAGCCAGTTACCGGACCCTGCGCCGACACCCATGTGGGACCTATCGCGGAGGCCCACACCGTAAGACAGGTAAGCAACCATGCGCGCATGCCGGGCCGTCTCCTCGCACGGTGGAGAGCCCGTGCGGCCACATTTTAGAGCAAACGTTCGCCTGCCGCAGCATCCTCGACCTGCCGGAAGCACCCCGATGGTTTCCCTTCAGGTGCAGTTTCCGGGTGCACGAATGGCTCCGGCCCGCTAGTATCTCCATCACGCACACCGAGCCGCACGTGGAGGCGCATGGCGCGCAAGAAGGAAGAGAAACACCACCCAGAGAGACCGGTCAGCCTCAAGACCCTGGCCGAACACCTCGGGCTGAGTCCGGCGACGATCTCGGTGGTTCTGAACGATGTGCCGGGGCGTTCGATTCCGCAGCCCACGCGGGACCGCATCAAGGCCGCCGCCAAGAAGTTGAACTACCAGCCCAGCCTGCTCGCACGCTCGCTGCGTAGCCGGCAGACGCACACTATCGGCATCCTGGTGCCGGAACTCGGTGAGGGCTACCACACGCAAGTGCTGAGCGGCATCGGCGATCAACTGGTGCAGGAAGGCTACTTTTACTTCACAGCGCATCACCGTCATAAGCCTGAGCTGGTGGAGGAGTATGCCCGCCTGCTCATCGGGCGGGGCGCGGAGTCCCTGATCCTGGTGGATACCAGGTTCGATCACAGCTTCCCCGTGCCCGCCGTCGGCGTCGCCGCGCACCGGCACATCGCCGGGGTCACCAACGTCATCCTTGACCAGGGCAAGGCCGCGGAACTGGCGCTCGACCATCTCTACAAGCTCGGCCATCGCTCCATCGCCTTCATGCGCGGCCAGCCCTTCAGCTCGGACTCGGAAGATCGCTGGCGCAGCATCGAGCGAGCCGCGAAGCGCCTGAACCTCCGCATCGACAAGTCCCTGGTGGTCCAGCTTGACCGCGACCTCACCACGCCTGAGCTGGGCTATCCCGTGGTGCAGCAGCTACTGGCGGGCGGGAAGCGGTTTACCGCGCTTTTCTCCTTCAACGACATGGCCGCGATCGGCGCCATCCGCGCCATGCGCGACGCTCAATTGCGCGTGCCGGAGGATGTCTCGGTGATGGGCTTCGACGACGTACACGCCGCCGCCTTCATGACCCCGAGCCTCACCACCATTCGCCAGCCGCTGGAGGACATGGGGCGTATCGCAGCCCGCATCGCGCTGAGCCGCATCCGTGGGGAGAAGGAGTATGGTGACGAGGTGGCCGTGGAACCATCCTTGATCGTGCGGGAGTCCACGCGGGAGCTGGTGTGAGTGCAGGGGTGACATCTGCAGAGCGGCCTTATGCACTCGGTCCGATCCTGGGCATACAGGCCATCGAGGTGCTCACCGGAATCGGCCTTACACTACTCGGCAGCGCGCTCCCGGCGCTGGCGGCGGTGTGGCACCTGGACGACGGCGGCAGCGGACGGCTGTTGCTGGCCGTGTTTGGCGGCGCGGCCCTCGGCCCGCTGATCCTGCGGCCCCCCTTCCATCGGGCCCTCGTCTGCGGCACGGCCCTGGTGGCCGCCGGCATGACGGGGCTCGCGCTCAGCAGCGGGCATCTCCTGTTCCCGCTCTTTCTTCTCTTCGGCACGGGCCTGGGTATCGCCATGACGGCCAACAGCCTGCTGACCGGGGAGAGCTACCCCGAGCGCCGCGCCGCCATGCTGACCCTGCTCAACTTCTCCTGGAGCGCCGGGGCCTCGATCTCTCCATTTGCCGTCCATTTCATCCTGACCCGTTCCGGCGTGCCCGCTCTCTTCTGGTCCATGAGCGCCGCCGCTCTTCTCTGCACCGCACTCGCAGTCCTGCTGCGCAGTGCGCAGACCGCAAGCGAACCCGCTGCGCGAGCGCCCCGCCGCACCGCCAGGGCCGCGCGCTCCTACGGCATCATCGTCTTCTTCTCCATCTTCGCCCTCCTGTATTGCGGATCAGAGGCTGCACTTGGGGGCTGGGTCCTTACGTATGTTCATCGCCTTGGCTTCCAGGCCTCTACTGCTCCGCCGTTAACCGCCTCCTGCTTCTGGCTCTCTCTGCTGATCGGGCGCGGCATTGCCCCTGCCGTGCTGCTGCGTGTGCGCGAAGAGGTGCTGCTGGGCATCGCGCTCACCGGCGCCTTCGCGGGAGTCGCCGGACTTCTGGCGTTTCATTCACTGCCGGCGGTCATTGCCGCGGCGGC
>JAOAPJ010000270.1 GCA_025462805.1 Acidobacteriaceae bacterium | reverse complement strand
GAGATTCCGCAGCCGCTGGTGACCGTGAAGTCGCCGGTGATGTGGGCCGCAATGCCGGCGAGCGACGTGTCACCGTTGTTGGTGAGCTCCACCTGCTGCGGCGCGCTGATGGTGCCCTCCGCCTGCGCCACAAAACTCAGAGTCGTAGCGCTGAGACCATCGGTAGCTGCGGTCTGTCCAATTCCACTCAGGACAGCCGTCTGCGTCCCGGCAATGTCGCTTACCGACATTGTGCCGGAGACGGGCCCGACGGCGAGCGGCGTGAATTTGAGGCCAAGTGTGCAACTGGTATTTGCGCTCAGCACGGTCCCGCAAGTATTCGCAGTAATGGCGAAGGGGGCGCTGGTGCTGGGCTGCTGAAGGCTGGCCGGCTGCGTGCCGGTGTTCGCGATGGTCAGGTACTGAACGGGACTGGTCTGCCCGAGGATCATCCCACCGAAGTCCATGCGCAGGGGAGTGAGCACGATCACGCTGCCCTGGGTAGCCGTCCCGGCGAGCAAAAGGCTGAGCGAGCCGCCCTGAACATTCGCTGGGACAGAGAGCGTCGCACTGAGCGCGCCCGTCGCGGTGGGGGCGAACACGACAGAGACCGAACACGAAACCCCTGCGGCCAACGTCGCAGGACATTGGCCCGACAGGACGAATTCGCGGGTGCTGACGGTCATCGTGCCCAGAGTCAGAGCCGTGGTCCCGGTGTTCTGCACGGTAAGCGCCTGCGGACCGCTGGCTGTCCCCACCGCCTGGGATGAAAATGCCAGACTGGCGGGCGTGATGGATGCGGTGGCTGGCGCGTTCCGGATAGCCACGCTCGCGAGCTCCGCCTGCCACACGCCACGGCCTTTGGTCCCGGCGCGGAGCCACGACGCACCGCCGCCGACGGCTGCTGAGAGGCTGGTGATTCGCACCGCGGGCAGTCCAATGCCATACGGTGCCCAGCAGTTCTGGCTGGTGTTCGCGCACTGCGCTATGGATGTAGTGACAAACACCCCGACGTCTGTCCCGACATACACGATGGCCGGGTCCAGCGGGTCGATGAGCACCGCGTTCACCGGCGCGTTTGGCAGGCCGTTGGTCAGGTTCGACCAGTGCTGACCCGCGTCTGTGCTGCCGTACAGCGTTGGCACATTGCTCCTCTCCGCAAAGCCACTGCCACCGAACGCGGAGAGGCCCACATAGACCGTTGAGCCCGTCGCATCACTCGGGTCGATGGCAATGCTGGAGATCCCGATTCCCCCGGGGTTGAAGGTGTGAGAGTCGGTCGGATCGTTTGGGACAGGGCTGGCCGTCAGGTCGGACCATGTGGTCGACGCCGCAGTGGCGGCAGGCGTGACCAGCGCGCTCAGGACGTGGCCGGGGTGCCTCGTAGCGCCGTCGGGAAAGCCGGCTAGTCCGGCGTAGATCCGCTCGGCGCCGTCTGCGCGACCCGGGATGGTGCCGCTCGCGGCCAGAGCTCGCACCTGTGAGTTGTCGGCCAGACAGCTCGGTCCCACCTGCCCGTCCAGCATGCCACTGAGTTCACTGCTCGCGCTCCAGCCCTGGCCGCTCGACTGGCCGCGCCACATCCGGCACGTCGCGACGATGATGCGGCTCGGATCCTGGGGATCAAGCGCCCAGACGGCTGGCGCCTTCAGCGCGTTGTCGTCTCCATTCACCTGGCTGCCGCCAACGACCGGCGCGGTGCCAAAGTCCCCTGGGCCGCAGAGAGAGCCGAGGGAGCATCGGCTGATCGACACACCGGGACCAGAGGTAGCAAACCACATTCCAATGGCCGAACCCCACCCGGCCTGCGCATAGGCGCCTTCAGTGCTCATCATGGATTGCCACGCGCCATCGCTGCCTCCAGCCGTACCCGCCCGGACGAGGCCAGCCTTCAACTGGTTTGCATCCGCTGGATCCTGGCCCATCGAGATCACGTCAACCAACCCGGCCAGCCCCCCGTTCAGGTTGTCAAAGTGTGCTGCGTCGTCGTTAGAGCACGCAGCGGATGGCTGGCTGATGGCGTCGCGCGTGCGCCAGAGGCCGTGGTCGTTGCCGAAGAAGAGTGTCGCCGTTCCGCTGACTGAGGCGACACTATGCTGCACGGCTCCCACCTGAGCGGCCGCACAGGTGCCAACGTTCGTGGTGTTGCGCCAGACGCATCCTGCCGCCAGGCTGCAGCGGAACAGATCCTGGGTCCCGGCAAAGAGCAGCGTATCGCTGCCCGAAGGGATGGCCTCTAGCCAGAGCGAATGGCTCGCGCCGCTGATGGTTCCGGTGCTGGTCTCAAGCTGCGCACTCGGCAGCTGGGTCGCAAAGGTGGGGGTCGGCGAAGAGCAGCTTCCGTTCGACGCCGCACAGACGTCCTGCCACAGTCCGCTGTCTATATCCGTTTGGCTGGTCGCGATCGCGAACATGTCGCCCGTTCCAGGCTGGACAGCCAGGCCCGCCTCATAGATGGGGCAGTTCGGCGAGCCACCACCGCTCGACAGGAAAGGACAGGCAGCGGTAGAGAGCGCGGTGCCACCCGGCTGCGTGGTCATACGGTTCCAGGTAATCCCGTCCGGCGAGGAGTAGAACCCATGATTACGGATGGCAGCGACGAAGATGCGACGCATGGGATTCCACACCACGGCCAGCACCGGCACGCCCACGCTCAACTGATTGGCGCTCTGCAACACCTTGTACTGACCGTCCTGCACCGTGGCCATCTGCCACGTCTGCCCGGCATCCTGCGAATAGAAGAGCCCTCTGGCGCTGGAGCTGATGTAGCCGGCGTTCACCGAATAGGAGCCAGCGGCGGGCGTCAGCCCCGCCACCACGAAGTTCGGCGAGGAAGTGCCCCAGGCAAAGCCGGAGAACGCCTCGCCGAAGAAGTTGCCCTGGTTCAAGCCGGTTGTTGGATTGCGTGCCTCGCGAATCACGCTCCAGGTGGCTCCATGATCCGCCGAGCGCAGCAGCCCGATGCCGTAGATGGAGTCGCTCATGCCCGTCGGATCGCCGGTGCCGGCCAGCACTACGCCGGTGCCGCCGGGCTGCACGGTAATCGCTCCGGTATTCACGGTGGCGAAGTCCAGCGTTCCGACCGCTGGCACACCATCCGTAACCGGAGCGAACAACACACTCCCGCTGAGTGCCGCTGCATTCGTCGATTTCCATACGCCACCGGCGGTGGCCAGGTAAACGGTGTTCCCAGTGGAGTCCGCCGGATCGACGGCGATGCCCAAGATGCGGCCGCCAGTTAGGATGAGGCCGCCCGCTGGACCGGGGGTGGTGAGCGTCGTCGGCGCCAGCGGCAACCAGGGGACGCTGAGGGGAACCGGATTGCTGCTCGACTGCGGACGTGAGGACGCAGCCACGCTCTTAGCCTGCAAGGCAGGTAAGCAGGCACACCCCAGCATCAGCAGCAACAATCGTACCCTTGATCCCATGGTCCCGGATTCGCGCGTCTCATCCGGCTGTGCGTTCTGCCGGAGAGACCTCTGCAATTATCCGGTGGAAAACACAG
The DNA here is from genome assembly GCA_025462805.1 of Acidobacteriaceae bacterium. The sequence goes on along the minus strand of JAOAPJ010000270.1, from coordinate 132 downwards.
CGACCTAACCCTGCCACCAAGATCGTTACGTTACCAAACGGGGACCGTTTCTCCCACATGCAGGGCACGTTCTTCCCCATATGGCGATAGCGCAGACCGATCTGGCGCTGGTCCCAGAAGGACATGCCCAGC
>JAOAPJ010000263.1 GCA_025462805.1 Acidobacteriaceae bacterium | reverse complement strand
TGCAGTCATCGTCAGGAAAGGCGACAAACTCACCCGCCGCCGCTTCTAGCCCGCGATTGCGTGCCCAGGACACGCCGTAGCCAGTCTCGTGAATGTGCTTACACACGACTCTTGTGCTCAGATCCGCAATGTATGGGTAGAGGCGACCATCTGGATTCTGGTCGACGACAATGACTTCGATCGCCGCTAAACCCTGGTCGAGAATCGAGGCAAACAGTCGCCGCAGTTCTTCGGTGCGACCCACCGTAGCTACGACTAATGAGAAGAGCGGCCTGCTAGACAGCGGCGGCACGGGGGGCCTCCGGAGCAAAGAAACGGCTGATCCAGTTGCCGATGAGGCGGCGCGACTTATACGGCACAGTCACATAACCGAAGAACATCGCAACCGAGAGCAGATCTGGCCGGCCTTCGAACAGCATCTCGAAGAAAAGCTTGCAGAGTACGCGCAGGCCAGCACCCTGGGCGCTCGCACGATTTGCGCAGACCCGGCTCAGGAAGCAGGAATACGCGTGCGGGGTCATCAGAGAGCGATTCTGCTGTCCCCACTCGTAGCAGGTGAGCCAGCTCAGCTTGCGCGTGATGGTATCCACGCTCTCGACGTAGTAGATGGAGAGCGGTTCGGCCACGACGGTCAGCGTCGCACCAGGGTAGCTGGCAGCTCGCAGGAACCAGTCGAAGTCCTGCAGGCCCGCCAGGTTCTTGGACCACGGCACCAGGAGCATCAACGCGCGTGAAGCGAAATAAGACGAGGTCTGGAATCCATTACGCGGAGCGCCAAGCACGTATTCACTCATAGGCTGCCCCGATGCCGGCAGATGATGAGGCACAATGGAATCCAATCCACCGCTTCGCAGCAGAATCTTGCAGGTTACGATTACCAGCAGGTTGCCCGACTCCACTGCTGCCTTCACCTGCTTCTCGATTTTGGCCGGCAGCCACTCATCGTCGTCGTCCAGAAATGCAATCCACTCGCCGCTGGCTATACGCACGCCCTCATTGCGGGCGTCTGCAGCGCCCACGCTCTCAGCAAGCTGGCGGATCCGTATAGAGGACTCGCCAAGATCCGCGAGGACGCTGACAGTCTGCGGGTCCGGGCCATCCACCACGACAACGATCTCGAGATTCCTGTAGGTCTGAGCGAGCGCACTCCGCACCGCTCGCTGTACCAGCTCCGGCCGGTTCCGCGTCGGTATGACTACGCTGACTCTGGGGCTCAGATCCATCTGGTTCCTTCCGACCTCCTCTTGCGGGTCACCTAGTGCGTTGAGCCGGTCTCCATCGCTGCGGCATGTGTTATGAGCTTCGGCTCCTTTAGTTCCCAACCCCGCTAGATAGCCATGCGCCGTTCTCTGGGCCGCAGGATTGCTTTGGCATAATTCCGAGTCCCCCTCCGGGCGCTCCAGAGAATTCCCGTTGCCTGAGTTGACGACCTTGCGATCAGCGGTGGGGTCGGGCGTCCGAAATGGCGCTGAAGCTTCCAGACCTCCCGATGGTATGCGTAGCATTCTCTGTATCCGCCCGGGAAGTGGACTAGATCTGGATAGACAGTAATACCCTCTTTCAGGAACGAGCACTCCTGAGCGAACACGTCGAGATGGATCGCGCCACGCGACTGCAAGGGGGTCCATGGTCCTCTTACGCCTAGGGAGGTCAGCTTTAGACCATGGAGCGCCAGTGCCAATGCGAACAGGGGTTCATCTGAAAAGCCTCCGTCGCGGAAAAAGCCGATCCGCAGCTCCGCAGCCCTAGTGAACAGGTCACGTGCTGTGTCGAAGAATCGTGTCGTTTCTTCTCCCGACCGGAAGTAGTAGCAGCCCCCGTTGAACTTGGGAAGCGATGTCAGTTGATAGCGGTCAAGAATGAACGGCACGTCTACGGCTTGGTCTACGTCCGATGCGGTTAGATAGCGCCACCCGGGTATACCGAAGTACTGACCTTGGAAGGCCGCCCACATAGCATCCAGATTATTCAGAACCAGGCAGTCGGTATCTATGTAAAAGCTCTCTTCGAAAGGGGTGAAGCGATCCAGGTGGAACTTGGGTTCCATCTGGCTTCCCATGTACGGCTCATGTGGAATCACGTGTGTGTACAGCTCAGCCAACTCCGGATCAGTGGAATCGGTTAGCACGGCCGACTCGAGGTCGGGCGCGTTCAACTTGATCGACATCGCGAGCCATTTTGCCATCTCGATGTACGGCTGCTTTCCAAACGCCATAGTGACAATGCCGCGGCCAGACCTTTTCATATCAGGCATATCTCTCCCCCGCAATGCGCGCGCTAGATACTTCTTCGTAGATACTCTCAAGCTTCCGTGTTTGCTTGTGCAGATCGAACCGCTCGCGCACCCACGCTGTTGCCCGAGAGCTACAAGCCTGCCAGAACGCTGTGTCACTCATGAGACGATCGATGTGTTCCGCGAGCGAGGCTACATCCCGCTCGGGCGCGAGTAAGCCGGTGTTTCCATCAGAGACCGCCTCGGGTATACCACCATGCAGACTGCTAACCGCTGGGAGCCCCGTCGCCTGGGCTTCAACCAGGACCATGCCGAATCCTTCGCTATCGCCGTTTGCGGCACTGATACTGGGATTGCAAAGGACACGCGCCTTCCCCATCCACTCTCGAACGACCCGGGATGGCTGAAGCCCGAGAAAGGTAACGTCCAGTGACAGCTCACGAGCGAGGTGTTCCAAACTCTCTCGCAGGGGTCCATCTCCGATGATCACGAGCCGGACCAATGGCAGCCTCTTCCGGACGCGCGAAAGCGCCTGGAGCAGGTAAGCGCACCCCTTCTTCTCGACCAGCCGCCCCACAAAGAGGACAAGATCCTCTT
>JAOAPJ010000251.1 GCA_025462805.1 Acidobacteriaceae bacterium | reverse complement strand
GGTCGCAACGGTACCACGCCTGTCGTGCCCGCCGGCCTGTTCTCCGTCGGAGGAACGGGAAGCACCGTCCAGAACTCCTCCGCCATCAACCTGCTGACCACCGCGGGACTGGATCGCACCCGGTTTTGGGTGTCCCTGCAGCAGATCTTCGCCACATCAACTCCCAACTACAGTTATCTGGACTCGAACCTGACCAGAATGCGGGCAGCCGGCCTTCACCCGATGGCGGTGATCTATAACACGCCGTCGTCTCTCGGCTCCCAGGGTTGCAGTGCGCCTTCGAATCCCGCAGCATGGGGCAAACTCGCTGCATCCGTCGTGGCTCACGTGGATCAGAAGTTCCCCGGGCTGATGCGCGACTACGAAGTTTGGAACGAGCCGGAGCTGCCCGCATCGCTCTGTGTGACCGATCCCACAGCGCGGCTCAACGCCTACGTCTCGATGTTCGCGGCTGCCGGCTCCGCCATGCACGCCCAGGCTACCCTCGATGGACAGACGATCCGCGTCGGTGGCCCCGTCATCTCGCAGCTCTCGTTGGCGCCCACCTGGTTGTCCACGCTCCTCAACAACCCCTCGGCCGCGCCCAATGTCGATTTTGTCAGCTTTCACCTCTACATCACCGGCCTCAAGAACATCCAGAACGGAATGACCTGGGCCCAGCTCTATGGCTACACGCAATCCTCTAACCAGGGCCTCGCCCACTACTACCAGTCGATCGAGTCAGCCGTGCGCGCCGGCCATCAGCCCAACCCGGCGTCGACTCCCATCTACATCAGCGAATACAACAACAACTGGGCCTTTGCGCTCGACTGCTGCCGCAATCACCCGGCCTATGCCCCACTGTGGAACAGCCTGGCAGTAGCCGACTTTCTCAACGTGGTCTACACCGGCGCAAAGGCTGTACCAAGCCAGTTGTCCTATTTCAACTCCGCCGGTAAGTACTTCTGCATTCTCGGCAAGTGGGACTCGGCGATGGACTGCGATGCATCCGCCATGGAGCCTTACCCGCAGTTCTACAGTTACAAGCTGTACGCATCCCCGGACTATCTCAACTTGCAGGCCGGCGGCCACATGGCACGCTCCGTATCGCCGGCCAGCACCACCTCCGGCCTCACCGCGACGGCATTCTACACAAACAAAGCGGATAACGTCGTCATCATCAATCCCGCCGCGACCAGCTACAGTGCCGTCACCGTGGCTCTCAACAACGCTGGACTTGCAGGCGTAACGGGAACTGCCTATCTCCTCAATCAGGCGAACGGCCAGATCGCCATCGAATCCGTGACGCTCACCGCGGTCGCCGGTGGCTACTCTGCCCGGTTAGCGGTCCCCGCCTATTCCACGGTGGCGCTCTCCATTGCCGGAGCACCGGCAGCCACCCCGCCTCCGCCTCCGCCTCCGCCTCCGGTCAACCTGACAGCCGTGCTTACCGTCACTCCGGTGGCAACTCAGCCCAGGACCGTCACCGTCGACTCTTCGCAGAGCCAGGGCGGTGGAAGCGCGATCTCAGGTCGGACTATCAACTTCGGTGACGGGACCTGGGCGAGCTGGATTCCGACAACTACCCACACCTATACCAAGGCAGGCACCTACACACTCACCCTGACCATCAAGAACCAGGCGGGGCAGACCGCCGCCACCACCGCAACCGTCACCGTCCAGTAACCCGCAACCCTTCTCGGGGCGGCGCACCCGCGCCGCTCGGAGGCTCCACCTCTCGGGCAGGGCCTGGCGGCTGAACCGCCTCAGGCGGCCCTGTTTTGCCGTTGCAATCACCGTCGTATCGGTGCTTAGCTGGGAGAATGTCGAACCCACTCATCGTCCATGCCGAACACGCTGAGGTTCATCTTCCGGTCGGGACCTACACTTCCCGTGGGCCGAATGTAGAGAGGTAACTTCCGCGAGCCACCGCCTGTCTCGCAAGGTGATGACGCACGGCCTTGCGTCGGATCAGGCTATCGAGATGGCTCACCCGTGATCGGGAACCTCGATACCAGACCTTGAGGCGTTCCTGCAAGTAACGCCGCGTCCACGAAAACTGTTCTTTGGATGCTCGCTGTTTCAGTTGCTTCAGGTATTCGAACGCAGCCAGGATTTGAGCGTCTTCAATGCTCACGCCCAGACTAGCCAAACCCTGAGTTCCGTAGTTGACGTCGCTACCAGCTTCAATACGGAGTATGCCATCCGGCGCCGCGTAGCGCTCCGCAAGACGCCCCAGCAACGCATTGCGGACATCTTCTGCGTCAGCGCTCGCCAGCACGGAATCCGCATCTCGTTTCCATTCTTCAGGGCCCATTGTCGTCTGCTCCGGGGAGGGACGCTGACGACGGATCTTCGTCAGCGGTTCCACCCACGATATCAGCGTCTCCCGCTGGTTGGAAGTGAGCATGGATGAACTCTTGGAACGACGAGTTCTTCGGATGCGACACTCCAACCATATAGCCCTGCAATCGGCAGACTCGGACCTCGAGGAGTTCGCATTACCGAACTGCTACTCGGATCGCCGATGCAGGAAGCCTTGTTCTATTACGAAGTCACGAGTTCGTGCTCGTAGCTATTTCAGGTTCCGGAACCGAGCCTCGGGACCAGAAGCACACAGGCCCACCGTCAATGTTTCGAGAGGTCCACGGAGCATCTACCGTGGGCACCCACTTCCTTGGCACGGAAGGGAGCAAACTCAAATGCCCGTGCTGTTGCGGAGAGAGGACGTTCTTCTCACCGGAGAGCGGCAACGCTTCAGAATGAATTACTGGCGGGCCGATTCTCAGGCCAGGTAATCGGAGGCTAGCCTCCGAAGAACCGCCTCCTCAGCCGCTGCCACAATGATGGCAGCACCGGGCAGCTGTAGTAGACCTCGCGGTTGGCGGCCATCAGCATCTGAATCGCCTGCGGCGGCGTGAAACGGCGTCCGGATCACGGAGTGAGGCAGGGTCTCCTGCGCGTCGCGCGCCGCCGCCCAAGCGGGATTCGGCTGCGCGGTCTGGGTGCTCTCCGGGGTACGGTATCAGGTAGGTTGGGAAATCTAGGTGAGGTGGACATCGGGCCCTTCCGCGAATGCTTCTAGCGACAATATCCCGGCAGAGAAGTGCATTCACCTTGGCCCGAGAAGCTTCTAAAGCATCAACGATAAAGCTGGCACCTTAAGTATCGATTAAGATTGCCCATTTCGCAGTCATGGAAGCGGGGCTGTGTGTGACTCGGCAGGGACCCGAATTCAATTCAACTGCTTTGCGCTTCGGCCCTTGAGCACGCAATCGGCAGGGTGGGTCGCTGGTCTAAATTCTTGAGCCCGCAGCGATCGGGGGCCGCTGAGTCGGCACCGTTTACCATTCTTGGTTTCGCCCAACCCTCCTCTGTGCTGCAGCCATCCTCGCCCGTGTTCGTGGTGAAATGGTTCCGCTGATTCTTCCTCTTCTTCACTTGAACGGGGTCTCTTACCGTTCCTGGAGTCGGCCGGTCTGCCACGGCGCTTCTGCGGTTGCTAGGGTAAAGACTTCGCCTTCGCCGCTTCAATTGGAAGTACAAGGCGTCCAACCTGCGCACATGGGCCCCGGTCCGAAATAGCGTGCCGGTCAGCATGAGATGCGTGCCACGGAAGATGTAACAGAGGGCACTCGACACAAGCACCGTGACATGTGAGACTAGGGACTCAGAAGTAACAAACATCCTGTGACTCCTGAGCCATCCGGTCTAGCATCTTTTTACTTGGGATATCAACCTCTTAGCCTGGTTGACGAAACGTCCCTGCCTGCTGGATTAGCAAGGCCGTCGTCCTTTCAGGATAAGTAGTGCTGAGCGAAATGCATCAAACACCAGAGCGTCTATCAACTTGGCTGAAAGGGTTGCTATACTCCTGCGCGTAAGGAATCATTTGTATGATCCGGGCCCCTATTTTTTTGGAAACCTCCCCCAATGTCGCTGTCTCGACGGGACAAGTCACACCTTTCCCCGCGCTATGCGACACCGCTACTCAATCCCAACTGCTTTCCGGCCGCCGTCGACAGATTCCTCCTTTAAGTGGGAGGGCCTTGGAAGTGCTAGGTCATGCCATCGAGTATCTCGCGGACGAATTCGTGCTGCATTCTGGGAGTCTACCGTCGCTGCACGTGGACGATCCGCAGGTCCGTGCTATTCAGATTCTGATGGCCGCGAACCGAAGCGTTTACTTTGAGTGTCCACTTGCCCCAACACTGCGGGAGCGGATTAGCAGATTATTGTCGCGTTGCGTGTATGCATTCTGGCCAAGTACGCATCATGAACATAAGGGAATATGGAATGAATACAAGCCAAGCAAATGATACGTGGCGATAGCGCGTATAAAGGCGAATGATTTCGGCGCAGATTCAATCACAAAGGCTTGCCCGCCTTATCAGCACAAGGGCAGATCCCGGAACTGATTTCGCGTGGCCCCGGGGACGTTCAGACATCCTGCCCAGCGTGATCCTCCAATCCAAACGCCTCAATTCAGTCCAAATAAAGGAAGGGCGCGGACGAGGTGCATCCGCGCCGAGTAGCCCACCATTCGCGCTTACCGCGGGAAACCAGCTATGCCGCGCTCACTCTCTTGAGCAATCACGATTAAGCCCGGCAAAGTAGCCATAACGGCCAAGACTCCTTCCGATGCATCTGTAAACAAAATGTCATCGTCAGCGACCTTGATCTTGTCCGCTTCGATGTAATGTGCGTTTGCCCGGGTCTATAGACGTGGTAGATTTTCGTTTTCTGCATGACTTCCCTCTTGGCCTCTTTTGCCTTGTTTTGCCTTGTTTTGCCTTGTTTTGCCTTCGCAAGCTAAATGCGGAATTTCGAGAGCGGCCTCAGGCTACACGGCAGCTCTTCGCGCCTACACATTTGGTGCTGGACGGATTTTAGGCTGCCAGCGATGTGAACTCTGAGTTGGTAACCATTAACGGCATTAACACTTAGGGTGATCAGGCCGACCGAGAAATGACGACATGACTTTGTCGTGATTTAAGGTCGTGCGTCTGCTTGCAACGACATGCTCTCCGGCTCGCCATGGGCTCCAACTCGCTGGTGAGCCCGTTGCCTTGTGCAGTGCCATAGCGCGTCTCGTACACTTCGCCAAGATGCGTCTGGCGTGTCGCCCCTTTAGAGTCTCCGCAAGTCCTGGTGGTGTTTTGCTGTATCGCTAGTCAGGCGATCCATTCAAGGCTGTGCGCGGCGTCCGTGGCAAAGTGGCGCAACAGGGAGCCTGGCCGGTCCTCGCGCACCGAGAGGCGATGGTGATAATGGTAGCCATCATGGCTACTATTATTATGTTCGCTTGCCAGCGTGGCAACAAAAGACCGGTAGATAAGTAGCAATAACAGCTACGTGTCTTGCCGACACGTGCCCTTTTTGGGTGATTGGTCGTGTCGCGCCTACCTGTCATTCTTCTTTCAACACTTCACACGTTTGCAGCGTGAGTCCAGGGCCATGAGTCGGGCCTTCTCCTCTGCAAGCAATTGAAGCCATGGGTCTACGAACCCTCATCCCCCGAGGTGTCCTTTTGAAGCTTGTTCATGCCGTCCTTGTATCTTCCTTTCTTGCCGCGCCTGCTTTCGCAGACGTAACTGTGGCGAGTCCACATCCTGGCGCTCAGGTCATGTCCCCGATAACCGTGCAGGCCTCGGCCGGCACTTGCAAATCGCAGTCACTCGCCGCAATGGCCTATTCGCTCGACAGTGGTCGCGACACCATCGTCAAGGCGTCCGCACTTCAGGCACAGCTCACCGCCTCCGTCGGTCAGCACACCGTCCGTGTGAAGTCCTGGGGAAATAGGGGCGCCCTCTGCCAGCAGGACCTCACCATCGAAGTCCTTGCCAAGCTCCCGACCATCCCGGCGAACGTCTCTGCCATCGGCGGCATTCAGGCAATGAAGAACTGGGTGGGTGAGCATGACTTGGCCACCAGCGGGTCCTCGACCGGTTCGACGGCCATCGTGGCCTCGCCGGCACTGAGCGGCCAGACGCGGCAGTTCACCTTCAGCTACCAGAACGATGGAGGGCACCGCTTCCACGTCTCGTTCCCGGCCAACCCATCCGCCACGCACTTCGTCTATGAGACCTACCTGATGATCCCCAGCAGTGGTGGAAACGGCCGCGTCGCAAATGTCGAGATGGACATGAATCAGGTGCTGGCCAATCGTGACGTTGTGATTTATGGCGTGCAATGCGATGGCTGGACAGGCACCTGGGACTACACCGTCAACGAAGGCACCGTGGCGCATCCCCGCGATGCCTGGCGGCATTCCGAACTGGCGTGCGATCCGAAAAGATGGACGAAGGACACCTGGCATCACGTTCAGATCACCTACGAGCGCGATGACAATGGCAACGTCACCTACGACTCGGTCTCCTTCGATGGTGTTGAGCAGACCTTCAACTCCGCTACTGGACCATCGCTCTTCGGTCTGAACTGGGGACCGGTCCTGCTCACCAACCTGCAACTGGACGGCGAAGGGTCGAGCGGCACCCAGACCGTAGCGATGTCGAACACCACGCTCTACGCCTGGTAGTTCCGCTCGGTCCAAACCGCACGAATGTGGCGGCCCCGATCCAAAGGTCGGGGCCGCTGTCGTTAGGAAGGCGCAAGGTCGCCGTGCTCAAAATTCTAATG
>JAOAPJ010000245.1 GCA_025462805.1 Acidobacteriaceae bacterium | reverse complement strand
CACCCGCGGCTTCGCAGAAGACCTCTTCCGCATGGCCACCACACGCGAGGAAGAGATCGACACGCTCATCGGTCAGTACTCCGCAAACTGGCGCATCCCACGCATGCCGGCCGTCGACCGCAACCTTTTGCGGCTCGCGGTGGCTGAGCTGGTCGGCTTCCCCGGCACCCCGGTGCCCATCGTCATCAACGAGTCGCTCGAGATCGCCAAGCGCTACTCCGCCCCCGAGTCGCTCGGCTTCGTCAACGGCATCCTCGACGCCATCGCGAAGAGCCGCTAGTAAGGTCCTGAGCGAGTCAGCAAGTCAGCGAGTCGGCAAGTCAGCCGATCATGATTTGGCCACACCAGTCATCCATGAGGTTGGCGACGGGTCTGCAGAGCTGAGGATCCGCAAATGAGAAAGGCCGACCATCGCTGGCCGGCCTTCTCAGGTCCTAAATCGCAATTGGTGAATGCAGACCAGCAAAGCCGCTGACTTGCCGACTTGCTACCTTACGGGATCGCCCTGGGCTTCACTGCGATGAACTGTGCCGGCGTGATGCCGCCGAGGCCGTCCGGCAGGTTCGGGTTGAACTGCTCCGTATCCGTCAGGCTGCTGGTCGAGACGATGTGCATGTTCGAGTCGCCGCCGGTCGAGACGAAGATCTGTGTGTAGTCGGGGCTGAAGATCGCCGCCACCGGGGTGGTTGCCTGCGCGCCAGTCAGCTTCACGCTGCTCAGCGTGCCTGCGGCGCCTGGGGCGGGGATCGTATAGATCGGCAGCAGTGCGTTGCCCGGCGTCGGTGCCGCCTGCTCATATGTCACCACCGCCAGCGACGAATTCGGCGACGTCACCACCTGGTGGATCAGCGAGGGCGCGAAGCTGGCCAGCGACTGCGGGTAGTTGTTCGGATTCGTAATCTGCAGCGGCACCGTCTTCGTCACCGTCACACCATTCACGGTGGCCGTCGTGGTGGGGCAGGCGCCCGACACCGGCGCTCCGGGGGTGGGCGGCGGCACGTTCGTGGGAACGACGACGTTCGCGTCGAGCAACTGCGGCGGGTTGGCGGTCGCACCCACAATATGCTGGCCGTTGGTTGTGCTTGCCAGGTGGTCGGACGCAAATCCGTAGCCCACTGCGCCTCCCGGTACGGCCGATGGGTAGTTGTCGATCAGCGTTCCCCGCGTATCCGGGCAGTAGCCGCGCGCAGTCGTGTTTGCGCCGGAGAGGAAAGCGCCAAACTGCGGAACAGCGAGCGCCAGATCGGGAGAGCAGAAGGTGTTATAGGCCACGTTGGCGGGGCCGCCGGCGTTTGGATCTGTACCCGGGTTCGCTGGACACACGCCGCTCGATGCCGTCGCATTGCTCGGGTCCAGCGTCTCCGTGCTCCAGCCGGTGAAGGAGCTGTAGACGTACAACTTGTTCTGGCCCACGATGTACAGCGTGGTGCCATCCGGAGAGAAGGTCGCGTGCTGTCCCACACCGCCGTATTGGGTCACGATGCTGGCGGGTGTCCCCGTGCTCCCGGCGCTGCCGTTGCTCCCCGTCGTCGTGGTGCCAGTCGTGGCTGGCTGGTAGACGTAGAAGATCTGCCGGTCCTGATCGTTGATCAGCACCTCTCTGTTGGTAGGTGAGACGGCCAGCACTACTCCAGGGACTGTGGTGTCTTCCTTGGTCACTGTGTTGGAGATGGCGGAGACGATCATCAGCTCGCGATAGCTGCCCAGGTAGAGGCTGGTGCCCGTTGAGTCCAGCACCATCGAGTTCGGCACATAGGGCAGGCGGATCGGCGTGCCCACCGTATTCTGGCTCAGGTCCACCGCCGTGAAGTACTGCGACCTGGGGCTGGCCATCCAGATCAAGCTGCTTGAGCTTCCCGGGGAAGTCACGTTCAACGTGTTGCTCGCGATCGGTGTGCCGTTTCCGTTCACGCCGATCTGGTTAATCGGGGAGGGATTGCAGGTGCCCGGCGCGCAGACCGCGTACACCGCGCTCGAACCAGGGAAGGTGGATGTGATCGATCCCGCGTTGCTCACCCCGATGGTGCGCTGGTCTGTCGAGGTGTAGGTCAGCGGCACACCGGTGATCGTCACTCCCTTGGTGTCGATCACGGTTGCCGTGGTGGGCTGCGGCGTGTTCGGCGTCACGGTGACATTCGTCGTCGCATTCGCCGACAAGGAGATAGAAGCGGGCGGGCAGGTGTAGAAGTAGCCCGCGCTCGAGCTCGTGCCGGAGATGCTGGCCGTGATCAGCGCGGAGCCCGGCTGCTTGGCCGTCGCCACGCCATTGGTGTCGATCGAGACGATCGTGTTGGTCGATGAGGTGCCCGAAACCGAGCTCGTGTTCTGGGCCGCATAGCCAACCGACCCCAGCACAGTCCGGCAGTCGGGCGCGGCAGCGCTGTTGCCTGCCGGCGCGCAGAAGAGCTGCGACACCCCGTTGTTGGTCACGAAGGCCGTCGCATTCAATTGCGCAGTCTGGAACTGCGACAGACAACCCGTCACCGCTGCCCCGCTGGAGTCGGTCGTGTCCAGAGTCACGTTCGTGACCACCGGATGGACGTACGTCTTCACCGCATTACTGGACGTGATGCCGTTGGCCGTCGCAGTCATCGTTGCCACCGTCTGTTGATTGGTGGGTATGCAGGTGGTGTAAGCCGGCACGCCCGCACTGGCCAACCGGTTCCAACGGCCGGCGCACACCTGCCCAATCGGAGACACGTCCACGTTATTCAAATCGCTGCTGCCGTAGGTCACGGTCCCCAGGCTCACCGTGGCGCCCGTGCAGTCCTTGCCGGCGCCGGCCGTGAGCTGCCCGACCTGGCCATAGGAGAGCGAGACGCCGCTCTGCTGCGGCTCCAGGGTGAAGGAGACCAGCGTTCCCTTCCTGGTTGCAAAGCCCGCTCCAAACGAATTGCAAAAGCTATTGGGGTTCGATCCGCAACCGAGAACGGAGAGCTGTACGGGAAGCGTGACAACGAAGAGCACAACCAGGATCAGGTACCGCCGCATGAAACCTCCCCGCAACGGCCCGGCTGAGACAGCTCATGCAGGAGGAGCGTGCCGCACCGGATCCCGGCCCGCACACCGTGCGCTCCACACCTGCAGAAGATGGCTCTGGCCGCCGCGGTTTTCACTGCCAGAAAATCACTGTCGAACGTGTGTCACGAGTGTAAAGCAGAAGCCAAGCCAGCGACCAGCAGCCGCGCTTGCCCCGGCTCCGCCACAGAACTCCGCGCTTGGCGCCGGTTCGCACCTCGACGTGCACCCGGTGCAACACCGCGGGCAAGAAGTAGGACCGCAACCGTGAAGTAAGTCTTGCGAAGCAGCGCAAACAGGAGAGGGCGGACTCGCGTCCTCCCCCTCTGTCACTCACCGGCTCTCGTGATCTCTACTTCAGGTACTCGCTGAACCAGCTCAGCGTGCGCTCCAGCACATCGGCCTGGTGCTCCGGGTTGCGGAAGCCGTGCCCTTCGTTCGCGTAAACCACGAGTTGCGTCGGCACGCCCTGATCGCGCAGCGCGTGCCAGAACTCGAAGGACTGCGGCGCCGGGCACTCGCCATCGCGATCGCCCACCACTACCAGAGTCGGCGTCTTCACCTTGCGGATGAATTCGATGGCCGAGCTCTTCGCGTACACCGCCGGATCGTCATAGACGCTCGCCCCGAAGAAGGGCAGCATCCACTGATCGATCGAATTCTCGCCATAGTAGCTCTGCCAGTTGGCGATGCCCGCACCGGCCACTGCCGCATGGAAGCGCTGTGTCTGGGTCACCCCGAACATGGTCATGAAGCCGCCGTAGCTCCAGCCCGTCAGCCCCAGCCGGCTGTCATCGACCGGGTACTTCTTCTCGACCGCATCCACGCCGGCCAGAATGTCGCGCATGTCGCCGTAGCCGAAGTCCTTGCGATTCGCCTTGGTGAACTCCTCACCCTCGCCGTAGCTGCCGCGCGGGTTCGGTTCCAGTACGAAGTAGTCCATCGCGCTCAGCGGTGCGCCGCCGAAGCCCGGGCCAGGCCAGCGTGGCAGCACTGCGCTCGAAGGGCCGCCGTGCACCATCACGATCAGCGGATACTTCTTCGCCGGGTCGTAGTGTTTGGGCAGCATCAGCCAGCCCTGGATGGGAAAGCCATCGTTCGTCCACTGGACCGACTCCGCCTTGCCCCACGCCGGCTGCACCGCGTCGTTGGCGTGCGTGACCCGCGTCAGCGTCGAGCCGGGCGCAAGCTCCCCAACGTAGACCTCCGGCGCCGTCTCGAACGAGCTGGAGGCGACGGCGAAGGTGTTGTTCTTCCCGCCCTTGTCTGCAATCGACAGGCTCATCGCCGCGCGGCCGTCACTGATCGCGGCGGGCACGTCGAGCAGTGTCTTCCCGTCGGTCAGCGTGGACGTCGGCCCCTTGGTCACGGCGTAGGACGCGATCCGGCTGGTACCGCCGGCGATCTGCGAGACCACCAGCGTGTCCCTTCCGCCTTTGTCCTGCGTCGCCCAGTGCAGCCACACCGAGCTGACCTTCTCGTTGGGTGTCAAATTGGTGGGCTCTCCGCCCGCCGAGGGAACCGAATAGACATCACCGCCAGTCGCGCCCTGATCGCTCATCAATCCGCCAATAAAGGCGATCTGCGTACCATCCGGCGACCAGCGCGGCACCGCCATCTGCAGCCCATGCAACGGCCCCGTCACCTTCGCCGGATCGACCAAGCTCATTGACTGTGCGTTGGCTGTAGCTGCCGACGGCGCTGACGCTGTCGTCGGCCCTACATAGAGCTGCGCCACCCACCAGTTGTTTTCTCCCGGCGGCGGTGCGGCCACATAGGCCAGCTTGCTGCC
>JAOAPJ010000236.1 GCA_025462805.1 Acidobacteriaceae bacterium | reverse complement strand
GTCTGCAAGCCGGCACGCAGCGTCTCTGGCGACTACTATGACTTTCTCCTAATGAGCAAGAGCGAGCTGTGCCTGGCGATGGGAGATATCAGCGGGAAGGGTATTTCGGCGGCGCTGCTGATGGCATCGCTGCATTCCGCGGTGCGTGCCTATCACTTTGCGGATGAAGAGTGCGTGGAGGGTGAGGACGGACACCACGGTCTGGCGTCGACCCCGATGACGTTCAGCTCGCCGGGCAAGATGCTGAGTCTGTTGAACCGTCACCTCTACCGTAGTACGCAGCCGGAGAAGTACGCCACATTATTCCTGGCCCACTACAACACGGACACGCGGCGGCTGGTGTATTCGAACGGAGGCCAGTTGCCGCCGTTCGTGCTGTGCGCGAGCGGCGCCATACGGCGGCTGTACCAAGGCGGCTCCGTCGTTGGCCTGCTCGATGGCATGGTGTACGACGAGGGTTGCGTCACGCTGGACCCGGGCGACATTCTCATTGCGTACAGCGATGGAGTGACCGAACCGGAGAACGAGTTCGGTGAGTTCGGCGAGGCACGGCTGTTGGAGACGGTGCAGCGGCACAGGCATCTTCCGCTGGCCGCGATCTCGCAGCAGGTGCTGCAGGGGCTACGCGCGTGGATTGGCGAGCAGGAGCAGCCGGACGATATCACGCTGGTGCTGGCGCGGCAGGCGCCAGCGAACGGCCGCGCCGAGATATCCACTTTGCATTACTGAGCTATGAATTTGCCATTATTTTCCTGCTCTTTGTAAGTCGCTAAGTTACATGGCAGTGAAATCTCCTTGAATACTCTGTGACAGCTCAGATCCTTAACACTTCCTTCACTTTCCAGATGATGTAGTCCATACATCCGGCCAATCCCCCAGTGCTGCTATTGACGGAGTCGCTTGCCCATGAGGGTACCGACAGGTCACGCGGCGAACGGATCAGGCCGCAATGGGACACAAAAAAGGAAGTTCACAGAGATGATTTCGAAGCCAGGTGCACGCGTACATCGTTCTTCAGTGGTCCGCTGGGTTGGTCTGTTTATGCTGCTGTTCGGGATGTGCGCGCCGCTGGCCATCTCTCAGACGCAGACAGGCAATATCGAAGGAACCGTGCAGGATGCAGGCGGCAAGATCCTCGTCAGTGCCAAAGTGACGGTCGATCCGACGCAGCGGCAGGCCGTCACCAACGATCAAGGCCAGTTCCGTATTGCTGGACTGCCGCCGGGAAATTACACACTAACAGCGTCCTATGTAGGATTCGCTACGTTTACCTCGCCCGTGACGGTCCAGTCGGGGCAGACGGCGAATCTGAACGCGACGATGAAGGTCGCGTCCGACGCGGACACGATCATGGTCACGACGTCACGCCTGCAGGGCGAGGCTGAAGCCATCAATATCGAACGCATGTCTCCGGACATTGTGCAGATCCTGCCTGAGCAGGTGATCGTCAGCCTGCCGAACACCAACATTGCAGATGCGGTTGGCCGGCTGCCTAGCGTCTCACTGGAGCGCGATGAGGGCGAAGGCAAGTACGTGCAGATTCGCGGAACCGAGCCGCGTTTAAGCAACGTGATGATCAATGGCGTGAATGTGCCCGCCCCTGAAGTAACGGTGCGCAACATCAAGCTGGACGCTGTGCCTTCGGATATCGTCGAGCGCATCGAGGTCTATAAGACCCTCTCTCCAGATCAGGATGCCGATGGAATTGGGGGAACGGTAAACCTGGTGACGAAGGGCGCGCTGGACAGGCCGACTTATATGCTGGGCGGAACCACCGGCTATAACCCGATCCAGAATGGTTTCTGGCGCGGCGGCTTCGACGGGACGGTAGGCCAGCGCTTTGGTGCGAACAAGAAGCTGGGCATCCTGTTCGGTGGAACCTGGGACCGAACGAATCGTGGCATTGACGATCTGGAGCCTGCGCCGACGATCGGGACAGACCCAGTCACCGGAAACAACGTTGGCTACTTCCCCACCGCGGACCTGCGCTCATACGATTACTACCGCACGCGCTACGGTTTCGATACTGGACTGGATTACAAGTTCTCGCCCTCGACGACGGCGTATGTCAAGGGTCTCTATGCGGACTTCCACGACTATGGCGAGACGCGGGTCTACACGCCGACTACGGGCGCTATCACCTCGGCAAGCGGCAGCACGATCAACTTCGACAACACTGGAAACTGGGCGTACCGGCACTATGTCCGCCGTCCGGATCAGCAGATCTTCAGCATCCTGACGGGCGTCCATCAAGAGTTCTCGAAGGATGTCCTGGACTACGAGTTTGCGGGCTCGCGCGGCCATAACATCGGGGGCCAGGACTTCCCGACGACAAACTTCAGCGGGATCAACCAACTTGCAGGCGTGGCCTTCGAGCAGAGTCTTAAGGATCCGGTCCGGCCAACGTTCACGGCAACCGATGGAGCCAACGGCTACGATCCGACGCAGTATCAGGTTTCGAACACGAGCTATACGCGGTATCACGCGACGCAGTTGAATTTCCAGGGCAGCGCGTCAGAGGCGCACAATTTCCTGTTTGCGTCGAAGCCGAACACGTTGTCGATCGGAATCAAGATCCGCAACTCGTACTCGACCCAGAGGGAGAACGACAACTTCTACAACGGAGGCTCGTTCCTTCTCTCTGATGTGCTGGGCACGTACACCAATCCCAGTTACTACGATAAGTCGTATGCGATTGGCGGGCGGGCTTACGGTCCGACCTCTGACTACAAGAAGATCACGGCGGCGGTGGCTGCGAACCCCGGGGCGTTTGCATTCGATCCGATCAACAGTGCCAGCCGCTCTGAGGCCGCATTCTTCAATGCGGACGAACGAGTCTCGGCTGGTTACATTCAGGATGTTGCCTTCATCGGGAAGTTCCGCATCCAGGGTGGGCTGCGCATCGAGGGAACGAGCACGCACTTCCTGGCGAATCAACTGACGGCAAACGTCGATGCTGCTGGAAATCCTGCATTGCCGACGGTCACGCCGATACGGCAGGACGGCAGCTACATCACTTATTCCCCCAGCGTGCAGGTGCAGTATCAGTTGCAGAAGGATACGGATATCCGCGCCAGCTACGGGCGAGGGATCTCCAGGCCGAACCTTGGAGATCTGGTGCCGTCGACAACGGTCGATCCGAATGCCAGCCCGAAGACCATCAACACTGGAAACCCGAACCTGCAGCCGACCAAGGCGAACAACTACGATGTGCTGATTGAGCACTACTTCCAGCCGCTTGGGCTGCTGCAAGCAGGGTACTTCTACAAGCAACTCTCAGACCCGATCTTCCAGACCGTCTCACAGACCACACTTGCACAGTACCCTGGCGTTCCCTTCCAGCAGACGGGGAGGATCAACGGACCGAGCGCGCATATTCAAGGGGTGGAGATGCAGTGGGAGCAGCGGCTGTCCTTCCTGCCGGGCGTTCTGAACGGTCTTGGCGTATCGGCGAACTATAGCTATACGACCTCGCAGCTTACCTTCCCGTTTGGCTTCAACGCACCGAGTGTCGGCGCGCCAGGCCGCACGGACAAGCCTTCGCTGCAGCGGCAGGCTCCGAATAACTGGAACTTCAATCTGACTTACGACAAATCGCGCTTCACGTCACGTTTCGCGATCAGCCACAACGATGCGAATATCTATGCTTACCAGTGGAGCCCCGGGACGGGTGCGGCGACCGATCCGGTGCTTGGCCTGAAGGGCCCAACTGGCGATCAGTATCTCTACGCGCACACCCAGTACGACATCCAGGGCGGTTACAGGACGTACAAGGGTATTCAACTGATCGTATCCGGCTTAAACCTGAGTAATGAGGTGTTCGGGTTCTTCAACGGGAGTGAACGCTGGCCCATTCAGCGCGAGTACTACAAGCCGACCGTCTCCTTCGGCCTGCGCTGGGTGAGTGGGCAGGAGCAATAGGCCTGCCGCCTTTACCAGCGCAGTAGCACCAATTGACCGCAGAACCCCGGCCCCAGCGCGGCGAGCACGCCCCATGTGCCCGGCGCTGGGCGGCGGTTCTGCATCACCTCTTCGAGCACCAGAAGGACGGATGCGGAGGAGAGGTTTCCCACTTCGCGCAGCGAGTCCCATGAGGCGGCGCAGGTGCTGCGGTCAAGTCCCAGCGATCCTGCCATCGCATCCAGTACCTTCGGGCCTCCGGTGTGGAGCACCCAACTGCCTACATCCGAACGCGAGAGGCCGTTGCGCTGAAGCAGTCCGTCGACGTCCGCGGGCAGATTAGCGCGGATGATGTCCGGCACCTCGGCTGAGAGCACGATGCGAAAGCCCTCTTCGCTGATATCCCAGCCCATGGCGTCTTCGGTGCCGGGATAGAAGCTGGAGGCGGTGTCGATGATCTCGACGCCTGCGCCGGAGCGGATCGGAACATTGTCGCCGGCGACGACGACGGCCGCTGCGCCATCGCCGAACAGGCCGGAGGCGATCAGGTTCGCGACAGAGAGATCGCCACGCTGCCAGGTGAGGGAGCAGAGCTCGACGGAGAGCAGCACGGCGACACGATCGGGATAGGCGCGAACGTAGTCGGCGGCCTGGGCGATGCCGGCAGCACCGGCGACGCAGCCGAGGCCGAAGATGGGAGTGCGCCGGATGTCTGTGCGCAGCTGCATGCGGTTGGTGAGGTGGGCGTCCAGCGAGGGGCTGGCAACGCCGGTAACGGAGACGGTGAGGAGTGCGTCGATGCGGTCGCGGGTCATGCCGGCGCGGCGCAAAGCACAGTTGATGGCGGCCTCACCCAGGTCCTCAGCCTTTTCCAGCCAGATCCGATTGGCCTGTCCCCAGCGCGTCAGCTCGTCGTAATCATCGAGAGGCAGGACGAAATACCGGGTGCTGACGCCGACGCGATGGTGAAAGCGGGCGAGCAATTCCGGATTATCCAGCTGGTCTCGCCAATGCCGGGCGAGCGCTTCAAAGATCTCCTGCTGCGTGAACTGATAAGGCGGCAGTGCTCGCGCCACACTGACTATCTTCATAAACCTCACTGCGTTGCGAATTGGGCTGCCCTCGACCCCCCTGGGCGGCCAGACCCTACTTTGCCAGCTTTCGCAAGCTGGTGCCACCAGGGCGCCTCTCCGGGGCCGCGACGTGGTCAAAAGGAAAGCTGCGGTTTTGTTCTAAAAGCTGCGGTTTTGTTCTACAAGTCAGACGTATTCGCAGGGCGATAAGTTACCGTCAGAGATGGGGCGGCGGTATTTTCCCAGGAGCAGATGGAACGGGTCGTCGAAGAGGAGTGGCTGGATTCGGACCGCGGGACGCGTGCTGAGATAGACGCGTCGCTGCGCTCCGTGAACCTGGTGAATCAGCGCTACGGCGGCGTGCGGCTGCATGCCCGGCTGCTGCGGCGCGCGCTGTCGGGCGTGGAGCGCACGGGCCTGGCGCCGAGGCCGCGGATCCTGGAGGTGGCCAGCGGACACGCCGATGTGCTGCGGCGGGCATTGCTAGCGACCGGGATCGCGGCGGAGGTGACGCTGCTGGATCGCAGTGCATGCCACCTGCCCGAGGACGGAGAGTGGAGTCCGCCGCTGCCCAGACCGCGTCTGGTTACGGGCGATGCTCTCGCGTTGCCGCTGGGAGACAAGAGCGTCGACGTGGTCGCCTGCTGCCTGTTTGTGCATCACCTGGAACCAACGGAGATCATGCGCTTTCTCGAAGAGGCGTGCCGGGTGGCGAGGTTCGCCGTGCTGATCAATGACCTGGAACGCACACGCGCTCACTACTGGCTGGCGCAACTGAACGGCTGGATGGATCCGAGCCGCATCTCGCGGCATGATGGGCCGGCGTCGGTGCGGCGGGCGTACACCTATGCGGAGTTGCGGGAGATCCTGGTGAAGACGGGCCGGCGCTTTGAGCTGGAGCGAGCTTTTCTGTACCGGCTGGGGGCGGTGCTGTGGTGCTCGTGACGTGGTCGTGCAAGCCTCGATCGGCGGCCGCCTAGAGGTATCGAACTTCCACGGCGACAGTGGTGGATGGCTTCAACACACACCAGGTGGGCGCCCTTGCCAGGAGCGAGAGGCGCAGGGCTGTCCCCATAGTCTGTGAGCTGGTCTCGATCGCTCCCGGTATGAAGATCAGGGAGCGAGGAACGCCTTGACAGCGATGCCGCCGGGGTTCCTACCCAGCGGCAGCAGAGTGAACAGGGCGTGTGTCTTGGTACGGACAACGGCGAGATCGTCGGAGCGTGCATCGACCACGAGAAGCAAGTGCTGTGCGGCGGAGAGGGCAATTGCATCCGGGCCCTCGCCGACGTGCACGCTGTCGAGCAGTCTTCCATCGTCGATGCCGTAGAGGCTGACTGTGCCGCCGCCAAAGTCGGTGACCCAGAGCAAGGCATTGTCCTTGGTGACGACCCCTTGTGAGGGACGCATACCGATGTTGTAGGTGCCGCCGACCTCTGCGTTACGGGTGCCGATCTCGGAGACGGAGTCGCCGTCGAAGTTGGTGACGAAGGCCTCGCCGCCGTCCGGCTTGAGCACAACGCGTGTGGGCGTGACGCCGACGTCGAGCAT
>JAOAPJ010000173.1 GCA_025462805.1 Acidobacteriaceae bacterium | reverse complement strand
GGCAAACTCCCGTGCACGTTCCAGGCTGCAGTACGGATCGTTATCGCTGACGATCACCAGGGCCGGCGCCCGCAGCGGTTCTCGCGGAATCGGGATGAAGGAGCGCAGCGCCTCCGGTGCCCCCTCGCGCTCTGCATCGGCCGGAGCTGCCAGCACAGCCGCCGATATGGGCGCTGCCGCCATCGCGAACACCGTAGCGATCGAGCCGATACTATGAGCCAGCACGACCGGTGGCGATTGGGTCCCACGCACCGCGGCGATGAGGGTCGACACCCACGCCTCGCGCTCCGGCACCATCCAGTCCTGCTGCTCAACGCGCGTCGCGGCGGACCCCAGCCGCTCCTGCCACAACGTCTGCCAATGGTGCGGTCCGGAGTTCTGCCACCCTGGCTGAATCAGGAAATGCGTCGGGTGCGGGCTGTGGGCTGGCTGGATCACGCCCGAGCATACTGCAGTTCCCCGCTCCGCGCCAACGACCTCGGCTTGCGGGCATTCACGCTGAGCGGTGAGGTGGTCCCCACAGAACGGCCGACCTACTCCACAGGACAGAGCACCTCGCTGAAAAGGGCCGAATGCGGAGAGCGCATTCGCAACCATCGCTGCATCTCAATGCCAGAGGGCCTGATCTGTCATGAGGCGCGCACCAGTCGACTCCGGCACCATCGCATCGATCGGATACATGCCGCAGAGCCGCGCGCTGGAGCTTGAGTTCCGGGAGAGCGGCGACGTGTACCTCTACTTCGATGTCTCCGCCGAAGAGCACGCCGAGTTCATGGCAGCAGAGTCCAAGGGCTTTTATCTAAACCATGTCTTCAAGCCCAAAGGCCACCGCTTCGTAGTCCACAAGAAAGGTCGCGGGGCAGTCGCCCCTTCTGGAGTTCATAGGCGCAGACATACCGGTTGATGGCCCGAATAAGCCAGGCATCGGGTCACAAAAGTCCGCGCTGGTCCGGCAGAACTGGGGTAGCATGGCGCTGCAGCCGACACCTTCTCTGGGAGACAAGCGATGCTCAAGGGATTTCGCGATTTCATTCTGCGCGGCAACGTCATGGACCTGGCGGTTGCCGTGATCATCGGCGCCGCCTTCGGTGCCATCGTCACCGCCCTGGTCAGCGACATCATCAACCCGCTGATCGCCGCCATCGTCC
Organism: Acidobacteriaceae bacterium; assembly: GCA_025462805.1. The sequence goes on along the minus strand of JAOAPJ010000173.1, from coordinate 2,335 downwards.
ACAAGCCCGACTTCTCCGCGCTGGTGCTCGACCTGAACGGCGGCAAGATCAAGTACGGCGACTTCCTGAACTCCCTGATCTCGTTTCTGTTGATTGCCAGTTCGGTCTACTTCCTGTTCGTCCTGCCCGTAAACTCCCTGATGAATCGCTTCAAGAAGCCAATCCCGGAAGCGCCACCCACCACCCAGGCCTGCCCGGAGTGCCTCAGCGATATCCCAGTGGCGGCCAAACGCTGCTCGCACTGCACTCAGCTCGTCGCCTAGTCCGCACCTGGTCTGTTCCCGTTCAGTCCAGATGCCGCAGGGCCGGCGAGCGGACATAGAACATCATGAAGCACAGCAGCGCCGCTCCGGACATTGCCGCAATCGCGTGGCTCGTCTCCATGTGGCGTGATAGCTCTCCCGCGAGCAGGCAGCCCAGCGGCGGCAGGCCAAGGAAGCTGGTGGCGTAGATGCTCATCACGCGGCCTCGCATCTCGTGCGAGGTCAACTGCTGCAGCGCCACATTCATCAGCGACGATGTCATGGTCAGGCCGAAGCCCTCGCACCAGGACATCGCCGCCGACAGCGCGAAGCTGTGCGAGTAGCAAAAGACGATCGCTGCGATCATCACAAACGCGCCGGAGAAGACGATCACCGGCCCCCGATGCCGGATATGGCCCCGCAACGCAATGATTGCCGCCGCGGTAAAGGCGCCGATCCCGGAGCAGGCCATCATGAAGCCCAGGCCGCGCTCGCCGGAGTGCAGCGTGTTCTTCACGAAATACGGCACAAAGGTGAGGAACGGAAACAGCAGCAGGCTCGCGCTGGCCACCAGCGCCACCAGGGCAAACATCTCGCGGCTCCGGCGCACGTAGCGGAAGCCCTCCGCCAGACTGTGCCACACGCTCTGCTTGCGATGTGGAATCTCCGCCGGATAGCGCATGCGCATCAGCGCAAACAGCACAGCCACAAAGCTGATGCCGTTCAGGAAGAAGTTGCCCGCCACGCCGAACCACGCCATCGCATAACCGCCCAGCGTCGGGCCCAGCACACGCGACAGGTTGAACTGGATCGAGTTCAGTGCGATGGCGTTGGGCAGGTCCGTCATCGGCACGATGCGTGGCACCATGGCCTGGTAGCTCGGCGCGTTCAGCGCCATCGCGAGTCCGTTCAGAAAGGACAGCAGCGCCACCTGCTTGATCGTGATCACCTTGGCATACGCGAGCCCAGCCATCACAAACGCCAGCACCGCCATGGCCGACTGCGTCGTCACCAGCAGCTTGCGCTTGTCCACCCGGTCCGCAATCACGCCCCCGAACAGCGTGAAGATCAGGTAGGGAATGGCCGCGACAAACCCGACGATCCCCAGCCAGAATGATGAGTTGGTGAGCTGCAGCACCAACCAGCTCTGGGCGATGTTCTGCATCCAGGTGCCGATGTTCGACAGGAAATTCCCACACCAGAAGAAGCGAAAGTCTTCGTTGCGCAGCGAGGAGATGACTTTGGGCCAGGCAGGATCGAGCACCCGGTCGTGCTCCAGCACAGCGGCCGTTTCCGACGGTATCAGCACCGCGTCCGGAAAGCCGCGCGGGCTGACTGCTGCAGGCAGACGCTGCTCGGGTACAGCCTCTTCGAACTCTGTGGGCACCTCTACATCCATCGACCGGTCGCCCACCTCACTGCACCCTTTCCTCGGCTCCTGCTACAAGCGCCCCCTGTAAGTGTAGACGCGTGGCCCAACGCACCCCGCGGGAAAACCTGGGTTACTCTTTTCATCATCAGCCTTCCAGCCCAGACCGAGGTTCTCTCTTGCGCTTGTTTCCGCTTCCTGTCGCAACCGCAGTTCTTGTCTCTGCACTTCCCCTGCCTGCCCAGTCCCCCGCCATCCCGAGCACCCTGTTCGGCTACAAGGACTTCAGCAAACAGGCAGCGATCGACCGCGAGTTCCTCGCCGTACCCGATGCGGCCCTCGCCGGTCAGGCACTGAAGACGCTGACCGCTGCCCCGCACGTCGCCGGTTCGAAGGAGGATCACGACACCGCCCTCTACGTCGCGGAAAAATTCAAAGCAGCCGGTCTGGAGACCACCATCGTCCCGTACAAGGCCTGGCTGAACCTCCCGCAGTCCGTTTCGGTCGAAGCGAAGGACAGCTCCGGCCACCTCTTGATGACCGGCCCTTCGAAGGAGCACGTCAGCGCCGATCCCTTTCAGGACGACCCGCGTATTCTGCCCGCCTTCAACGGCTCCTCCCCCTCCGGCGATGTCACCGGCGATGTCGTCTACGCGAACTACGGCCGTCCGGAAGACTTCCAGAAGCTCGCAGACGAGCACATCGACGTGCGCGGCAAGATCGT
>JAOAPJ010000121.1 GCA_025462805.1 Acidobacteriaceae bacterium | reverse complement strand
TAGTCGGCTTTGCGCGTGCATTTCTTGACCGTCAGTTTGGTGACCTTGCGGCGGCTGCGGCGATGGGTGGGAAGCGGCCGGTGGAGCAGACGTTCGAGGGCTGCGATGCGCTTCTCGGCCGCGGCGTAAGCAGCCTTGGGTGCCTGCTGCCGCACGTCGGCATTGACGATCAGCAGCAGCTCCTTCTTGACGTGGTCGAAGGCCACTACCTCGTGGAAGAAGGCGAGGCAGGCGTCCGGCAGGTGCAGATCGTCCTTTGCCTGCTCGGGCAGGCGCTCGATCCTGCGGACGATGTCATAGGCGAAGAAGCCGATGGCGCCCGCGGTGAAGGGCGGCAGCCCAGCCACGCGCGCCGGGGAATGGCTGGCGAGCGCCGCCTTGAGCACGGCGAAGATGTCGCCGGACTGCGTGGTGCGCTTTTGGCCGTTCCAAGTAGTGACCTGGCCGCCGCGGGCGACCAGCTTGCGCGCCGGCCGGACGCCCATGAAGGTGTAGCGGCCGAGCTTCTCGCCGCCTTCGACGGATTCCAGCAGGAAACACTCCGGCTCATCGGCGGCGAGCCGCAGGAAGGCAGAGACCGGGGTTTCCAGGTCAGCCACCAGGCGGCGGCATACCGGGACCAGCGTATGGGCTCGCGCGAGCGTCAAGAATTCAGGGAGCGCCGGGAAGGGCGCCGCGGTATCGGCTTGGATACGGGCCATGCAACTGTAATGGTATATGGCGGCGCAGGGGCGCGCGCGGCAGTGCGGCTCTGAGGATCACCCGCCTCGAGGACACTCCTTCTGCGGCCGTGAGGATACGCTGCAGTCGCACACGCCGCTCCCGTTCATCAGGAGCGAGGCAAGATTTTCTGCGCTTTCGTTAAGTCAATGGGCGAGGCGGATTCGCGCAGAAACAACAGGGCTGAGGCTCTGCGCATCTTGCTTCACTTGGGGCCCGAGGCGTCCCTGCATGTCCAGGTTCTCTCACATTGGTATCGCTCTTCTGCTGCTGGCATGTCCTTGTTCGCTGCTCGCTCAGCGACGCGTGGAGGTTGGAGTCTTTCTCGATTCTCTGAGCATCTCCCAGACAAACACCAACAACTTCGGAGTGGGTGCCCGGGCCGGATACCGCATTCGGCGCACCCTGTTGGTGGAAGGAGAGCTGGCTTACGATTACGGCCTCAACTTCGACGAGGTGTACCGCGACGTCACCAATGGCAATGTCACCGCCATCCAAAACACTTCGATCGGCGTCACTGAAGGTCTCTTCGGGCCAACGCTCCGGCCAGCCAGAGGGCACTTCCGTCCATTCGTCACCTTGAAAGGTGGCTTCGTCGACTTCAGGCTGAGCCCTAGCCTTCTGCCGTATAGCAACGTGGCGAGCACGGTGCTTGGTCTTCGTACGTCCAGCTTGAGCGCGGCGATCTATCCGGGATTGGGAGCAGAGGCGAGCCTGGGACCGGTGGGCTTGAGGCTTGAGTTCGGTGACTCGGTTTATTTCAATGATGGCGCGCACAATAACCTGCGGATAACATTCGGTCCCATCATCCGGTTCTGATCAGTTGCAACGAGATAGCACAAGAAGGTGGTTTCCCCAACGAGATAGCGGAACAGCCCCCTTCCGATTGGCAACCGGTTAGGGCACGCTTCTGTTGACCGCTCTTTCCGGGAGAAATATAAAGTGAGGAGGTCCGGCGGTACAGCCTGCCTCCGCTCGGGTGAGGCGAATCGAGGAGCACCCATGCAGCAGAGTGCCACGCGGTCCGTTCGCTTTCTCACACCTGTCCCCGGTCCCAGGTCGCAGGCTCTGTTCGAGCGCCGCAATCCTGGCAAACTCCGGCGCAGAGACGCTCTGTTGCGCGCAGGCGCGTAGAGCCATCACGAGTTCTGGATGGATAAGTGGAGCACTGCCGCCTGCGCTCTGGCGTTTGCCTTCCTTTTCGCAGCCAGCCAGGTGCATCGCTGGAATAACCCTGGATCGGTGGAATGCGCGTTATGGTGGATGAACACGCCACCCACGTTTTGATCGCTTGTGGTTGCATCGCGCGCAGAAGCAGTGATGCCTTCGGGACTGGCATTCGTCCCGCCGGCTTTGACCCTCTCGCCCCCTGGAGACCGACATGACGCAGGAAATGGTAGCGCCGAAGAGCGAAGAAGTTGGGTTTCACCGCAGCCTTGGCCTGTTCGACTCGACGATGGTGGTCGCCGGCAGCATGATCGGGTCCGCCATCTTTATCGTGTCCGCGGATATGTCACGCCAGCTTGGCAGCTCTGGCTGGCTGTTGCTCTCCTGGTTGATCGCTGGCGTGCTGACCGTGATCGGCGCGCTCTCCTACGGCGAACTCGCGTCGATGATGCCGACCGCCGGTGGCCAATACGTCTACCTGCGTGAAGCCTTCTCCCCTATGTTCGGTTTTCTCTATGGCTGGACATTGTTCCTGGTCATCCAGACCGGCACGGTCGCAGCCGTTGCCGTCGGCTTCGCGCGCTTCCTGGGTGTGCTCGTGCCGGGGATTTCGGAGACGCGCTATCTCGTCGCTCCCATCCACATCTTTGGTCAGTACTGGGTCTCTCTGTCCACCGCGCAACTGGTGGCCGTCCTGGTGATCCTGCTGTTGACGTGGAGCAACTCTCGCGGTCTCGAGTACGGTAAGCGCGTGCAGAACGTGTTCACGGTTTCGAAGATCGCTTCACTGGCCGGCATCATTATCGTGGGTCTGTTTATCGGCAGCCGGGCCGCAGTGATCCACGCCAACTTCACCGCGCCCTGGACACCGCGCGGCTTCGTGCCGGTGCTGCCGGGCATCAGCGCAGCCACTGCTTACGGGCTGTTCATCGCGCTCTGCATCTCGCAGGTGGGTTCGCTGTTTGCGGCGGATGCATGGAACAACATCACTTTCACTGCCGGCGAGGTGAAAAACCCGCGGCGCAATATTCCGCTTTCGCTCGCTCTCGGCGCCATCAGCGTCATCACTCTCTACATGCTGGTGAACCTGGCATATCTCTTCACCCTTCCGCTCGAAGCAATTCAGCATGCCAGCTCCGACCGCGTCGCCACAGCGGCGGTGGAGCAAGCGTTGCCCGGTATCGGCGCAGCCGTGATGGCGATAGCCATCATGATCTCCACCTTTGGCTGCATCAATGGCATGGTGCTCGCCGGCGCGCGTGCCTACTTCGCTATGGCGGAGGACCGCCTGTTCTTCCGCGCCACCGGCAAGCTCAACCGCGCGGGTGTGCCGGGGGCCGCACTGCTGGTGCAGGGAATATGGGCCGCGTTCCTGGTGTTGCCGCGCACCTATGACTCGGCCACGGGCAAGTACGGTAGCCTCTACAGCAATCTGCTCGACTACGTCGTCTCAGCCGTGCTGCTGTTCTACATCCTCACGATTGCCGGCATCTTTCGACTGCGCCGCACCCGGCCCGAGGCCAACCGCCCCTACAAGGCGTTCGGCTATCCGGTCCTGCCTGCGCTCTACATTGCGGGCGCATTCTGCATCCTGACCGTGCTGCTACTCTACCGCACTGCGACCACTATCCCAGGCATCGTCATCATTCTGAGCGGCGTGCCCGTTTTCTTTTTGCTCCGCCGCCGGCTGAACCCCCGCTGAGCACCAGCGAGTGATGAGCGTGCTACGATCGGGCCTCATATGACGACCGAAGTGGCGGCCGCTCTCTCTCACGCGCGGACTTCGACCATATCCTGGGCCACGTGGCAGACGTACGTCAGACCATCCACTCGATAATTCAAAGTCAGGACGATCTTGGAATCATGCTCGAGAGAGTGACCCGCGGTCTTTCTTCGTCGCTGCTGATGATCGCGCTGGCGGCCGCCATCAATGCGCGTTGCCAGCCAACACAGGACGCGCCCGATGCGATTCTGGTGCATGGCAGGATCCTCACGGTCGATGCGCACGATTCGATTGCGGAAGCGATCGCGATTCGCGATGGCCGAATCCTGCGTGTGGGTACCAGCGCCGACATTCTCGCCATGACCACGGAGAGGACCAGAGTCATCGACCTTCATGGCAAGGCGGCCACTCCCGGGCTGATCGATGCGCACGGGCACTTCGCCGATGGCGGCGTGAATGTGCTCTACCATCTGGACCTGAGCAAGGCCGCCAGCATCGCCGAAGTGCGCACCCTGGTGCAGCAGAAGGTGGCAACGCTGAAGCCCGGCGAATGGC
>JAOAPJ010000120.1 GCA_025462805.1 Acidobacteriaceae bacterium | reverse complement strand
TCACCTGGCCGAACGGTGCGCCGCGCCAGTCCACGCGCAGGTCCAGCGGCAACTGGTTGGTGGTGGAGGCGCGATGCACGCTGCCCGCGACCTGCACCAGCCCCGTATCGGCGAGCGACAGGTTGAGGTCCGTGCGCATCGGCTGCGCCGCGAAGCGAAGCTGCCACTCGTCCGGCGTTTCGAGCCACACCGACATGTCCGCGTTTAGAAAGGAGAAGGGCAGCTTCTCGACTCCGTATTTGAAGTTGACCCGCGCGCTGGTCGCCTCGATATAGGGAAAGCGGTTCTGCGCGCGGGGGATCTGCCGGCCGGTCGGCGCCTGCGGGATGCGCGAGGCCTGCAGCAGGACGGATGCGAAGTTCCACTCGCCGTTGGGCGCCCGCTCCAGGTTCACGCTGGGCTCATCGAGTGCGATGCGTGAGATCTCGAGGCGGCCGCGCCACAGCGAGGTCAGCCGGAAGGCAGCGGTGACGCTCGAACACTGAAGAATGGGTTCGGCGCTGAAGCCAGGATTGGAGTCGACGATGAAGTCGGCGATCTGCACGCCGGGGCGGGGCAGCACCTGCAGGCGCACGCCGCTGATCTCGACCGGGTGACCGATGCTGGCCGCAATGCTGGCCGCGATCTGCCGCTGGTAGCGGTTGATGTTGATCAGCGGCGCCAGGACGAGTGCGGCGATCAGCAGCAGCGTCAGGGTAAGGGCAAGCAGGAGGTGACGGCGGCGGGCGCCTCGCGATGCCATCGTGCTACTGCACCATGTGGAAGGTCCTGCGCCAGCGTGTCTGGTCGAAGAAGTGCAACAGCGTGTGCCCGATCTGCTGTGCCCGATCGCCCATGCCGGTGCGCTCCTCGTCCTCTTCCGGCGTCATGAAGGACCAGTAGACGAACAGTGGACGCCCCAGAATGTTCTCGCGCGGAACGAACCCCCAGAAGCGGCCGTCCAGGCTGTTCAGGCGGTTGTCGCCCATGGCGAAGTAGTTGCCCGGTGGCACCACCAGATCGCTGTTCTCAATGTGGCTGGGCAGCTCGTTGGCCCAGGTCGGCGTCACGTCCATGCCCAGCGATGTGGGCACGTTGGGGAACTCGTCCCGATAGGCGGCATAGCTGCTGTAATCCGGATGCCCGGCCTGCGGCTCGGCCTGCCGCACACCGTTCAGGTAGACGTAGCCCTCGTGCAGGTGGATGCGGTCACCCGGGACGGCAACCACCCGCTTCACCAGAAACAGATCCGGCTCGCCCGGCTTGAGGAAGACGATGATGTCGCCACGGCGGGGATCGCGATAGTGCACGAATGGCGCCCAGCGGGTGCGCGGCGCCAGCGTCGTGCGATCCACCAGGACGTGGTCGCCGACCAACAGGGTCTCCTTCATGGAGCCGGAGGGGATGACGAAGTTCTGGAAGATGAAGGTCAGCGCGAACAGTCCCACCACGATCACGGCGCAATAGGAGGCGAGCGCTTCCAGAGGTGTCTCTTCGTGGCGGCCGGACTCGGCAGCGGGCGCCTGTGCCGGGGGCGCATCAGCCGTCATGGTGGGAGGATTCATGCTCTCGGCATCCGTGTCGATTCCGCCTTGTCAGTCGCGATCATTGGGATCAGGGCGTCACCTTGCTGGCGCACCCGGTTATCAGCGGACGATCCGCAGGATGCGGTCCCAGCGGCCGAAATCGATCACTCGATCCGCGATACTGTTGCCGAGTTTACCATCCGGCAGAGACGCGGGATCCGTGGCCGAGGGTTCACGCACCGAGAAGTAGATCAGCAGTGGCGTCCCCACAATGTTCTGCCGCGGGACGAAGCCCCAGTAGCGGCTGTCGCGGCTATGGTTGCGGTTGTCGCCCAGGGCGAAGTAGCTCTCCCGCGGCACAGTGATGTGGCCGGCATCCACCAGGCTATGCATGTGGATCCGCCATGCCGGATCTACCGAAGGATCGCTGGTAGTGAAGCGCGGGAACTGGTCGCGATAGTCGTCGGCTTCGGCGGGCTCGAACGCCGCGTACGGCTCGCGAGGCGACGCGTCGTTCACCGTGGCAACGCCGCTGTGCAGCACGACAGTGTCCCCGGGAACGCCGATAACCCGCTTCACCACGTGCTCGTCCGGATCGAGCGGAAAGTGAAAGACGATGATGTCGCGGCGAGCGATCTCCCGGTAGGGAAGCAGCCAGCGCCAGTGGCCCGGCGGCGCCAGCGCGGCCTTGTTCACCAGCAGGAAGTCGCCGACCAGCAAGGTCTGCTCCATGCTCTCGGACGGGATGCGAAACGGCTGCACCAGAAAAGCGACGATAAACAGCGCGATCACAATTACCACCAGGCTGGAGCGCACCGTATCGAGCAGGTGCGGCAGCACGAGATGGATGGGCCGATGCCGCGCGTCCACCTGAGGGGCTGGCGGCGGGGCCATGGGCGAGACGGGTGCGGGCGCGCTCATGCGGTGGCGCTCTTTCGGGCAGCGCTCTTCTGGCGCCTGCTCTCTTGGGCCGGATTCCTTTCCCCCTGCACGATCGGCGCCCCGCTTGGGTTCACCTCGATTGCATTCGCTTCGGCCGCCAGGGCTGGCTCGCGCAGATGCAGGCAGGCGACCCGCGCGGCCTCCTGCTCGGCGCGCTTCTTCGTCGTGCCCTGGCCCTGCGCCTGTACCTGCGGCAGCTCGGCGGAGCCGGGTACGGTGACCTCTACCAGGAAGCGCTTGCGATGGTCCGGGCCGCTCTCCGCCTTCACCTCGTACTCCGGCGGAGCGCTGCCATGGGCCTGCAGCAGCTCCTGCAGTGCCGACTTGTGGTCGCCCATGCTGTCGCCGTGCTCGAGTCCCTTATAGAGCCGGTGGGCAGTGGGCTCGATCACCGTTTGCTGCACGAACACGCGCGCGGCCTCGATACCCGCGTCGAGATAGAGCGCGGCCAGCACGGCTTCGAAGCAGTTGGCCAGCAGAACGGCTTTGGTCCGGCCGCCGTTGCGCTCTTCGCCGCGCCCCAGGCGCAGATACCTGCCCAGCTCGAGCGACTCGGCAACCTTGCTCAAGTGCCGGCGGCTGACCAGGGCAGCGCGGATGCGGGTCAGATCGCCTTCCGCCAGATCCGGGAAGGACTCGTACAGCGACTGCGCCACCACCAAGCCAAGCACGGCGTCGCCGAGAAACTCGAGCTTCTCGTTATCGGCCGGCGCCTTGCCGGCGCTGTTATCAGTTGCGGTATGGGGCTGTGCGCTCCCGCCGTTCTTCTTCCTGTCGGGCGGCAGGCCCTTGTCTTGGGTGCTCTGCTCAAAAGCGAGCGAACTATGGGTGACGGCCTGCTCCAGCAGTCCGGGGTCGCGGAACGGATGCTTTAGGGTGCGCTCAAGCGC
>JAOAPJ010000112.1 GCA_025462805.1 Acidobacteriaceae bacterium | reverse complement strand
AGCCTCGGCCGCCTCAGCCTCTTCCTTCTTTGCCGGCGCCTTCTTCTTCGAGGCACGCGGCTTGCGCAGGTTCACGGGAGGTGGCGGCGCAGGCGGTGAGTACGGCTCAAGGAAGGCGCGCAAGGCGGCTTCGTCATTGAGCCGGTTATCCATCGTCTGGAAGAAGAGCTCCTGCAGCAGTTCGGGATAGCGCTCGAGTTCGGGCGTGATCCGCATCTCCAGCATTAGGGCGGTCGGCACCTTCTGGCGCGCCTCCGGCCATACGCTGAAGAAGTTCTTGTACTTGTTCTGGATCGCTGCGCTCTTGCCCGTCAGCCCCAGCCACAGTACCGGCTCGGCTGCCGACCGCGTCAGCAGCTTCCACGACACAGAGGGCGCACTCGCCTCCTTGGCAGTCAGCTTAGCCGCAAAGACCTCAGCCTCCTTGTCAAGGCTCTCCCATTCCTTGACGAAGCCGGGCCGCACGAACAGCTTCTTCAGCGCGGCGATGTCCTTCGGCTGCATGCGCGCGGTCAGCAACTCCATCGCGGCCGCGGAGATGTCCGGGTAGATCCCTTCAATCTGCAGCCGCGTCTGCAGCTCGTGTAGTTGAGCCATGCCCTGCGCGTCGGCCTTATTCGGCGTCCAGGCCGGGAACATTTCCTTCATCCAGCCCTGGTCATCCAGGGTGCGGAGCATCTCGAGCGGCGTGTCCTCGTGCCCGATCTCCTCCAACTCATAGCCACGCTGGTAGTTCGTAATGGCGGAGAAGACGCCCTCCTCGCGGGCATTGTCGAAGCGCTGCTTGGTGCGCTCGTCCATCTGGAAGCCGAGGCGGGCGCCGAGCCGGACAGCGCGGAACAGGCGGATCGGATCCTCGAGGAAGCCGTAATTGCTGACCAGCCGCAGGGTCCGCATTTCGATGTCGGCTACGCCATTCGTGGGATCCATCAAAAGGCCATAAGATCCCTCGTTGAGCGAGATGGCCATGGCATTGACCGTAAAGTCACGTCGCCGCAGGTCTTCCAGTATGTTCGTCCACTCGTAGGTGGCGTGAGCCGGCTTGGCAAAGGTCTCCTTGCGCGCGCTCGAAATCTCTACTCGCACGCCGCCGGTGTGCCGCAGGAACAGGGTCTGCGATGGAGCGTGAGAACCCCAGTACACAAAGCTTGCGGATTCTAATGTTTTCCGTAAGTTGAGGGCATTTCCTTGAACCGTAACATCAAGGTCGCGAACCGGGTGACCACTGGTCAGGTCGCGAACAGCGCCACCGGTCAGGAAGCTCGTCATGCCCTCGGTACGGGCGGCATCGCGGACGAGCGTGAGGGCCGTGCGCTGAGCCGGAGATAAGCGGCGCTCCAGCAAATACAAGTAATCGGGCATGTCAGTCGGCAGCCGTCGCTGCAGCCGTCGCGCGGTCGGCTCTATCTGGCTCTTTCTGGGAGAGTTAGCTGAGACCACTGCTAATTCTCACCGACCAACGTTATCATACCGTGACCAGCTTGGCTACCGATCTGCACAGTTCCTGCTGCATTCTTCAGTCCGATATGCGACAATCCCGCGAGCCTGCGCTCACGTAGAGTCTCCCGAGGTCCCTATGGGCAGCACGCAGAAGAAAGCCATCCTTCGCATGCACGATGGCAATTGGCTCGCCGGCTACCTGCCCGCCTCCGGGTTTCTCCGGAACGGTGCGGTGGAGCTGCTCGATCTCTCTGCCCGACGGCAATCCGTGGCGCTTGCGTCGCTGAAATGGGCCTGCTTCGTCCGCGATTTCAACTCTGGGGAGCCGACCAACCCTGAACGGCTGCTGCGCACCACGTTTGCCGGGCGGCCGCGGCTGGCGGGAGTGTGGCTGCGCATGACGCTGACTGATGATTCCGTCCTCGAAGGACTGGCAGAGAATGATCTCAGCCTTTTGGATCCCTCAGGTCTGCTGCTAACTCCGCCGGATACCCGGTCCAATACGCAACGCATCTTCTTGCCACGCAATAGTTTGCGGGAACTGACCCTGGTGGCGGTCATCGGAACGCCCGCGGCCAAGCCGACCCGTAAGCCTCCGGCGCGCGAGCAGGCAGACCTGTTCCCCATGAGCACGCCCAAGGCACTCTAGCACCGGTCGGACCGTGTGGCGGTGGGCCGCAAACGACGGTGGACGCGCGGTGCGCGGATGGTTTTTGGTCGGCGAAAGCCGGTTAACATGCTGGTGATGAGACTTCGTGAACTGGCTGTGCTCCTTGGCGCTGTCCTGGATGGCGACGGGGAGGTCGAGATTACCAGCGTTTCAGGAATCGAAGAGGCGAGTGCCGGTCAAGTCACGTTCGTCTCCAACCCCCGATACGCGGGAGCGGCTCGCACGACGGCGGCCAGCGCGGTCCTGGTAGCGCCGGAATTTCCCGCGATCGCCGCGGCCACGCTGCGGGTCCAGAACCCCTATCTCGCCTTCGCCCAGGCCATTGCCCTCCTTCACCCCATGCCGATGTATCGGCCGGGTACCCACCCTACGGCCGTGATCGATCCCAGTGCGAAGGTTGGTCCGGGCGCACACATTGGCGCTTACGCAGTGGTCGGCGAAGGGGCCACGCTGGGGCAGGGCGCTGTCCTGCTGCCCCATGTGGTGATCTACTCGGGAGTCACTGCGGGCCGCGAGCTCTTCGCGCATGCTCACGCGATTGTTCGGGAGGGCTGTGTGATGGGGGATCGCGTCATCCTGCAGAACGGTGTTGTGGTGGGCGGGGATGGCTTCGGCTTCGCCAAGCGCGAGGACGGCACGTGGCAGAAGATCCCGCAGTCCGGTCCGGTGCGCATCGGCAACGATGTCGAGATTCAGGCGAACGCCTGCGTCGACCGCGCCAGCGTGGGAGCTACTGTCATCCGGGACGGAGCGAAGATCGACAACCTTGTCCAGGTCGGCCATGGGTCGACGGTGGGTGAGAACACGCTGCTGTGCGCGCAGGTGGGGCTCGCCGGTTCGAGCGAAATCGGCCGGAATGTGATCCTGACCGGGCAGGTCGGCGTGGCCGGACACTGCCGGATCGGCGATGGGGTGATCGCGACCGCGCAGTCCGGTATTCCCAGCGATGTCCCCGCCGGCAAAGTCGTCAGCGGTTACCCCGCCATCGACAATCGGCAGTGGCTGCGCGCGTCAGCCGCCTTCCAGAAGCTTCCGGAGCTGGTGCGGCGCCTGCAGCGCACGCTCCCGAAGGACGAGAGTGTGAAGAAATAATGCAAGCAGTCAACAGATTCGGCAGCATACAGTTGCATCTGCGCATCGAACCGGTCACATGTCCGACATAGAGGAAATCAGACTCGCTGGCGCCGGCGTAGAGGCCGTGCAGGAAGAACCTGTCCGGGTCCTGCTGCTGGACGACCATCCGGAGAACCTGCTGCTCCGCTCCACCATCCTGCGGAAGCACGGCTATATCACCGAGACGGCGGATTCCGTGGAAGAGGCGGAGCAGTTGCTGGACAGGATCGACATTGCTGTCCTCGACTACCATCTTGGGGCCGGCCGCTTCGGTACAGATGTGGCATCGGAGCTGCGCGAGCGGCGTCCGGAGGTGCCCATCATCATCCTCTCGGCGACCCTCGAGCGCCGCTTCGGCGGTGTGGAAGACATGCACCTGCTGAAGGGATACAGCTCGATCGACGACCTGGTGACCGCGCTTCGCTCTTTCGAAGCCAAGCGCCGGGGTAGGCCAGTGGTGGTTGACGCGCGGGACTTCTTCTATTCGCGCATCAACATGGCGATGGGCGACGACATCGTGCTTGAGATCCTGGATGCGAACGGCAACTGGCAGTATGTCAACGATACCTGCGCCCGTCTGCTGGAGCAGCCGCGAGACTGGTTTCCGGGTAAGAACATGTTCGTCGAGATGCCGGAGCTGGCGCCGGACTGGCGCGACATCCTGCGCACCGTGGCAGTGCAGCGCGAGACCTACATCGATCGCACCTACCGCGGCCTGTTGAACCTGCCGCGCAAGGGCGAAGGTTGGGTGTGGAACGTACTGGCATTTCCCATCACACTGCACAACAACCAGACCGGCGTCGTGCTGACCGCGCGCATCCTGGAACGGAAGTCGACCTTGTGAGAAGGATCTCGGCTGCCCTGCTGCCGGCACTTGTGCTGTCCGCCGCTCTGGGCGGATGCCGGGCGCGACCCGATCCCGGGGCGCCTCCGCCTCCATTCCAGTTCACGGTCCGCAACGAGGGTCCCGACATCCATCAGCTCGAAGTCGACTATCCCAGTGCCAGCTTTGGACGGGACTATCTGAAAAGCGGGGCCAGCTTCAACTATGTCCCCAAGCTGATTGGTTCCGGTCCGGTAAAGGTGATGTTCAACGACTCAGCGGGCAAAAGCCACGCCGCCACCGGACCGGTGATCAACGAAAGTGCGCGATCCACCCTGGTGATCTCGATCGGCGAGGATGAAAGCGTGGTGTTCGAGGCCCTTCCGCCCGAGCATTGAGCGGCCGCTATCGTCACCGAACAGAAGAGATTGGCGGGTGTTCCCGAATAAGAGAAGAGCCCCATCGGAGAGGTGGGGCTCTTCCTTTTTGTAGTGTGTCGCGGTTACTTAATCATCAGGGAGTCGAGCTTGTAGAGAGTGTCACGGTGGCCCTTGGCCGTGATCAGGGTTGAGTACGCCGCTGCCGTCTCGGGATGGTTCTTCTGCATGTCGTCGACGGCCTCGTTGAAGGCGTCCTGTCCCTCGGCGCCATTGCTCGCGAAGACCACCCAGATCGAACCGGGATCTTCGGTGTGGATGAGCTGGGTGTCTATTTGATACATGTACAGCGACCCATTCGCCATCAGCTTGTCGAGGAGCGGCAGGATGGTCGCGCTGAGGACCTTGCCTTCCGGGTCGCTGGCGCCGTCGCCGGGACGCCACTGCTGAACGCGCATGTAGGCATTGGTGTAGCTTCCCGGTTTCGAGGCGTAGTGGCGGCTTGTCATGAGCAAATCCGAGTGGTGCGCGCTCGAAAGAACGGGCGATGTGTTCTGGGGATCGCTGCGCAGAGCCTCCAGCGCTTTCAGATCGCCGGAGAGCGTCTTACTGGTCCAGAAGCGGCCATGCGTGATTCCACCTTCCTCGTGCGTGAGCGTTGTGAAGGTGGCGGTGGAGACGAGATCACCGCTGGACACGAAAGTCTCGATGGTCTTTGAGGTGGCTGCCTGGGCCTTCGTGTAGTCGGGCCAGCTGGCGCGCGGGATTCCCCAGAGCGTGACCCACGTATAAATCGCAGGCTTTTCGGCAGGCCCAGCCTGTGCTCGGGCGATGCCGCTGCTTCCCCCGAGAATCGCGGCCAGACCGGCCAGGGATAATCCCATCCGTATTGCATGATTGCTTCGCATTTGCACACTTCTCCTTTGGAGTCAGAGTCCGGACCCGGTGTCAGCATGGAACTGCCAGCACGGCACAACAGGGCCCAGACACAACAGGGGCCCAGAGGGGAGAGCAGCGTCTCCGCTATGAGCGTGTGCTCAGGAGGATGAGGAGGGCTTTGCTTTTGGGACACTAAGGCGCGAGGCGGTTGAAGTCAAGGCGATTCGCGTTGCGCTGCGGCCCGCGCGCTGATGGATTGCGCGACACGCGCGCTGAACACCGCCGTGCTCATTGCCCGCTCCTGCGATGAGTAGAATCGGTACTCCGTAGAATCGAGGCATGACGACACCCTTTGTCGAGGCGGTCTTTGTCGGCAGGCCAAAGGCGATCACCGACGGCCAGGGGACCTGGGTGTCTTCGATCCTTCGCGACGCTGTGTTCGCGCGGATCGAGGTAGGCGAACGCGGCCTGGTTGGAGACCAAGTCGCGCAGCCGTACCACGGCAGTCCGGACGCTGCGATTTGCGCTCACCTGCTCGATCACTACCTGTTCTGGAATGCACATCTGGGTATGCGTCTCGCGCCTGGCATGGTAGGCGAGAACATTACCCTCGCTGACATTACGGAAGACCAGATCTGCGCTGGCGACGTGATCAGCGTGGGCACAGCCATACTGCAGGTGAGCGGGCCAAGGATTCCCTGCGCCAACCTCGCCCGCCGCATTGGACGTCCGGACTGGCTGAAGCTCACCCTGAACGAACTCAGGACGGGCTTCTACCTGCGTGTTCTGGAACCGGGCTTCATCGAGCGCGGCGAGCGATGGCTGCTGCGCGATCGGCCAGCCACCGGGGCATCGAATCCGGCAAACAACCGCTGCAAGTTACTCGCCTTCGATCCCGAGAACGCGCGCAGCATGCTGGAGATGCAGGGCCTCGGCGAATGGTGGAAAGAGCGTGCGCAGGAAAAGCTGGAGGCTCATTCGTAATCACAAAGAGGCGCCGCCCGTGACAGCGCCTCTCTGCGTATTGCCGGAGTGCGATCTAGTGAACGACGGACTGGAACAGGCTGGACTGCAGCAGAGTTGCGAATTCACGGTCGCTCGATGAGTAGCTGACGATCAGCTTGCCCGCGCTGGAGTCGATCTTGGTGCCATCGATCGCCTGCTTCTCAATATCCGTGCCGCTCATCTTTTTGTAGAGCGCTGCCGCATTCAGGAGCGATGCCATGGTGGCGGCGGTGAAGGTATCAGGGGTCAGCACATCCAGGTTGAACTTCACACCGTTCTGGAAATCCATGGTGTACCAGGAGCTCAGAATGCGCTTCTTGATGGTGTCGTAGTCGCCGATGGTCGACGCCTGACCGAGAAGCGACCGCATCATCGTCTGCGTGCCCTTCTGGTCGAGGACGCTCCACAAGGGCTCATCCTGTACCGAGGCCATCATGTCGGTCATCGTGTTGTTGCTGAGCAGATTCGACTGCAGGCCATCGCGTGCATCGAGCGCCTGTCTGAGTGAATCGCGCATCCCGAAGACCATGGTTGTCGGGTTCAAGAAGACCACCTGCATGCCGGAGCCGCCCATGGGGTAGATCCTGTTAT
>JAOAPJ010000094.1 GCA_025462805.1 Acidobacteriaceae bacterium | reverse complement strand
TGGGGTTCTGGGTGAACTCAGTGAGCACGTTCCAGGCTGCCTCCCGTGTGGGCGGCGCGGCGGGTATCTGGTTTGTCACTTCCACCTCTTCTCTGTTGTCTTGCGGGCTGCTTCGGGTTTGTTTGGGTTTTGCCGGTAGCGTTGGGAGTCTACTGAGGAAACTAGCCGCTTCTTCTCGGAATTTTACTTGACAGGAAAATCAACCCTGCTGCACTGTAGCAATGCGTCGCCAGGGTTCTGCCCGGTGCCGTGGGAAGCCCGCTCTGGCCTCCGTAAAACTTATGGCAACTACCTTAGCAAGCGTCGAGGCGCGCGAGGTACTACGTTGCAGCCACTGCAGTCTCGTGCAATTCCGCACGATTAACACCCTCTGCAGGCGGTGCCGCAAATCCCTGGAGATGGAAGAACCAGAACCGGTCATGCCGGTCGCGACCTCCCCTGCGCCTGAGCCTGAGGCGGAGGAGGGCGGCCTGCAGGTGGCACGCGCAGTTCGCGATGCACGCCGCGGCCGCAACCTCTCGCAGCGTCAGCTCGCCGGCCGGATGCAGGTGCCCCGCACCTACATCTCGAAGATCGAGAACGGCAAGGCCATGCCGACACTGTCCTCACTCGAGCGGCTGGCTACTGCGCTCGAAGTAGACATGTGCAACCTGCTGCACGACGCGCGCAATCGGGCGCATGACGACACGTTGTCGGTGCTGGGGGATCCGTTTGTGGCGGAGATCGCGCCGCTGCTCTCCAAGCTGGATGCGCTGCAGCGTTCCTTGTTCCTGAATCAGGTGCGGGAGATGGCGCTGGGCCGCCGTCGCACTGCCGTCGCGTAACACTAACGCACGCCTCACTTAGCGCAAGGCGCGCATGGCCGCTATCTCCGGTGGCCCTGCGCGCTCGAGCGCGATGCCAGGGTGCGCGTTGCGACGCTCTTCCGCGCTGTGCTACGGTCGAGGCTGAGAGGGAAGGGCGTTCTCCAATGAAGTTAGCCAGCCGGGCCCATGAGCTCTCGCCGGAGGAGCAGGCAATCTACCGGTCGCTCGATCCCGAGCGAATGCCCGCACACATCGCTATCATCATGGACGGGAACGGCCGCTGGGCCGGACGCCGCAGCCTGAAGCGCTTTCTGGGTCATCAGCAGGGAGCCGAGTCGGTCCAGTTTGTGGTGGAGACCTCTTCGCGGATCGGCCTCCCATGGCTCACGCTGTACGCGTTCTCGCTCGAGAACAATCTGAAGCGCCCCAAGACGGAAGTGAACTTCCTGATGCGGCTCCTGCGCTCATATCTGATCAATAACGTGCAGCGCATGAACGACAATAACGTGCGCATCGCCTACATCGGCCGCACGCACGAGCTGCCGACCGAGGTGCAGGAGCAGATGCAGCAAGCGGCCGAGGCCACGGCGCGGAATACCGGCACCGTCCTGACGCTGGCTCTGAATTCGGGAGCGCGGTCGGAGATCATCGATGCTTTCATGTCTCTGGCGCGCGAGCGTGCTGCGGCGGGGCGAGCAGCCGAGCCGATCACAGAAGAGGATTTGCACCGCCACCTGTACACCGCGCACATGCCCGACCCGGACCTGGTGATCCGTACCTCGGGCGAGATGCGGATTTCGAACTTCCTGTTGTGGCAGATTGCGTACTCGGAGATCTTCGTGACCGAGCGATTCTGGCCCGACTTCCGCGGTCCGCACCTGCTGGAGGCGATCGCCGAGTACCAGGGGCGCGAGCGCCGCTACGGCGGATTGAAGGAGCGGTCGCCCTCGGATGAGGAGCTTCCGCACCCCCCCGGTGTGCTGGTGCCGCGCTAGTCATTTTTCTTCCAAAGGAAAAGAGGACAGGCTGGTTTGCGCTGTCCTCTTTTTGTTTTGAGCCAGGGAATGAGTTGGTGCCTGGTAACGATTTAGCCGTTGCGCTGCGCCTCGTCCGCGTCCTCGGCGAGATCGCGCAGGTAGGCCAGGAAGGCCGGCTCCTGACCGCGGAAGAGGCCATCGTTGATGAGGGCATTCAGGAAGCTGGTCGCTGCCCCCTTGGTCTCGGTTGGACGAATGATGGAGACAGCCGGGAACCGCTTGCTCAGGAAAAACGTTGGCTCCGGCATGATGAGGTTGGTCTGGAGGTCCTCACCGCCCAATGGCGGCGCGTTGAGATTCGGGAAGACGATTGTGGCGCCGGTCACCGGATCCTTGACGGTCAGATTGATGGCATTGCCCGCCTTGTCATGCCAGGTCTGGAAATGGCAGATTTCCACGCCGCCGATGCTCATGACGATGCGGAGAACCTCGGCGCTGACCACCCGCTGTGCGAGGCCGAGATATACGGTCGCGCCTCCCTGTTCGATCCAGGCGAAATGGAAACCGGCGATGTTTGCGATGGCCTGCGTCAGGTCGGAGACTCCGCTGGGTTTGCTGGAGTCCGCACGAACGTCGTCATCGGTTCTCGGAATGGCCGGCACCGGCCCCTTGGCAATCGATGGAATCGCCGGGGGGAACGTGTCGCCCAGGTCCGGGTTCTTCGTCCTGCTGCGATACCGCGTCCACCAGGACGTGTCGACGCTGAGCTGCATCAGGTTGGTCAGTCGACCGATCTGCTGCGCGCCGGTCGCTCTGCTGCTGGGCAGTTTGCGGAAGCGGTCCAGGTCGACCGTGTCTGCACCTTTTGAGGCGAGATAGGCATTGATGAAGAGCTCGTGGCTGAGTTCGTCCTCCGTGTTGTCATGGATGTACTGCGGCATGTCGCCATCGAGCTGCGTCAGGGCGGTCGTGTACAGCGGGGCTCCGGTTCCGCCGGGCACCTCCTTGTCCTGTATGCCGCCGAATTCGTTGTACTGCTGCCAGATATCGGTCTCGATGATCTCTGCCGCGGCCAGGAAGCGAAGGATGGCAGCGTCGCCCGAGGCCAGCTGCCCGCCACGTTCCTCGGCTTGGAGACTTGGCAGGAGTAGGCTGCCCGAGGACAGAACAGCCCCGGTGAGGCCGATCCCCTTCAGAAACGATCGGCGCCCGACAGCAGGACGCGTGGACTGCCCATTCTGATTCTCTGCGTTATCAGGCACATTCTCTGTGTTATCAGGCACACCTAAGGTAAGGTCCGTTTGTTTCACACTGCACGCTCCTATTGTTCTCATCGCTGGTATTAGCTGCATTCAAAGAAGCGGGCGGTGCCCCGGTTTATTCCCTTGCTGTGACGGCATCTTCGAAATTGTTTTCAGGCTCACACGCATCAGCGCCTCACGTGCATACGCAATGGGGATATGAGCGAACGGCGGCCAAAAAAAAATGGCACGCATGGCGTGCCATAGAGACGAATCGGCTGGCGCATTCCAGCAGCTTCTGAAAAGCGCCTCCCCAGCATGCATCCGCTAGCGTGCGCATGTTGTCACGCGATTGTCGTTCGATTGTCATTTTCTTGTTGGTTGCATGCAGAAGAAGAGGACAGCGCGGCATGCTCTGTCCTCTTCTCGATCGTGCTCACTCTTCAGTAGTAGCTAGTTGTCGCGTCGAGCCTCATCCGCGTCTTCTGCCAGATCACGGATGTACTGGAAAAACTCCGGCGTTTGGCCGCGGAACAGACCATCTCCCGTGAGAGCTTTGACTGCCCCCATGGCGGCTCCCTTCGTCTCCGTTGGCCGGATGATGGAGACGGCCGGGAATTTCTGGCTGAGAAAGACGGTTGGCTCGGGCAGGATGAGGTTGGTCTGGAGGTCCTCACCACCCAGCGGAGGAGCATTGAGATTCGGGAAGATGATGGTGGCACCGGTGACCGGGTCCTTGACTGTCAGATTTACGGCATTGCCTGCCTTGTCGTGCCAGGTCTGGAAATGCGCGATCTCGGTGCCACCGATGCTGAGCACGATGCGGAGCACCTCGACACTCTGAACTCGCTGAGCGAGGCTGGGGTAAAGGCTGCTTCCCCCCTGTTCAATAAAGGCGAAATGGAAACCGGCGATGTTCGCGATGGCCTGCGTCAGGTCCGAGACTCCGCTTGGTTTGCTGGAGTCCGCACGCACATCGTCATCGGTCCTGGGAATGGCCGGCACCGGTCCCGTGGCAATCGATGGAATGGCGTTCGGAAAGCTGTCGCCCAGGTCCGGGTTCTTCGTCCGGCTGCGGTACCTCGTCCACCAGGAGGTGTCGACGCTGAGCTGCATCAGGTTGGTCAGTCGACCGATCTGCTGCGCGCCCGTCGCTTTGCTGCTGGGCAGCGTACGGAAGCGATCCAGGTCGACGGTGTCTGCACCCTTCGAGGCGAGATATGCGTTGATGAAGACTTCGTGGGACAGCTCGTCTTCGGTGTTGTCATGGATGTACTGCGGCATGTCGGCATCGAGCTGCGTCAGGGCCGTGGTGTAGAGCGCGCTGCCTGTACCGCCGGGCACCTCCTTATCCTGTATTCCGCCGAATTCGTTGTACTGCTGCCAGAGATCCGTCTCGATGATCTCTGCCGCAGCCAGGAAGCGAAGGATGGCAGCGTCGCCGGAGGCCAGCTGCCCGCCGCGTTCCTCTGCCTTGAGCGCTGGCATCAGCATGCTGCCAGAGGATAGAGCAGCCCCGGTAAGGCCGATCCCCTTCAGAAACGATCGGCGTCCGACTGCGGGACGCGTGGACTGGCCGTTCTGATTCTCTGTGCCATCAGGCACACCTAAGGTGAGGTCATTGTGTTTCACACTGCACACTCCTGGTTGAATCGAGTTGGGTGGCGGAGCCCAGCAGGGCGCTGAACAACGTCACCCAAGCCTCCATCAGCGAGGGCGTGCCTGGTGTCAGCCGATTGTCGTTAAAAAGTAACTTCTTTGTTGCGGGTTCTATTCCACTTGTCGCGGATTAATTTCAATCGGGCAGTCGGCCGATGTGCTCAGCGGCGGCGATTGCTACCGCCGGGCAGGGTCCGAGGGCGCGGCGGATCAGGTCTCGGCCCACCTGGAAAGCGATGGCACGGGCGGCGGAGTTCACCGGGAGACGCTTGGCGCACCCGCGCCGGCCGAGCTACCTTCACACTGCTGTAACGTCTAAGCTGGACAGCATGCAGGTGCGTGTTCTGTTCTTTGGAGTGCTCAAGGACCTTCTCTCGTCCAGCGGGGAGGCGCTGACGCTGCCCGAGGGCACCACGGTGACCCAGTTGCTGGA
>JAOAPJ010000071.1 GCA_025462805.1 Acidobacteriaceae bacterium | reverse complement strand
TCGGCGCTCCCCTGGCCCAGCTCCGCCGACTGCGGCCGCCCCGCAGCATCCTTCACACCCGGTTTAAAGTCCTTCACGTGCAGCATGGAGATACGGTCTGGATACTTGTGCAGATAGGCCACCGGATCGGCGCCGCCGACCGTCACCCAGCCACAGTCCATCTCGAACGTCACCAGGTTCGGATCCGTCAACTTCAGCAGCTCGTCATAAGGGACTACGTCTCCCTCCTTCACGAACTCCGGCGTGTGATTGTGGTAGCCGAAGCGCAGCCCGGCCTTCTTCACCGTCGCGCCGACGCGGTTGAACTGCTCCGCGTTCCAGTGCCAGTCCTCCAGCGTGAAGTTACGCTCGTTGCCCTTGCTCGGCGGCGTCTTGTGTCCGGGAAAGGCACATACGATGTACTCCGCGCCAAGCTGCTTATGGAAGTCGATGATGGAGTCGAGCTTGTCCGAGAGCTGTACCCACGGATAATGCGCGCTGACGCAGTGCAGGCCCGCCGCCGTCATCGCCTGCTTGACCTGCGCCGGAGAGTGGCCGAAGAACCCCGCCGCCTCCACCTCGCGATACCCGAGCGCCGCCACCTTGCGCAGCGTGCCGTCGTAATCCTTCGGCAGCACCTCGCGTACCGAGTAGAGCTGCAGCCCGAGCGGAAGGCCGAACGGCGAGGCAAGAGCCCGCCGTGTGGAGGAGAAGGTCAGAGCGTAAGCAGCAGAGGTAGCCGTGGCCTGGAGGAAGCGACGTCGAGTATGCAATCCCATATGGCCGACCATGATACCGATACCCGACGCGGAAGGCCATGCCCGGCCACCCAGGCATCAGCTCGCTACGATCTCCGAAAAATCTGCGATGCTCGAAAAGCGCCGCTGCACCTCTGCGATCAGCGACAGCCGATTGCGCCGCAGCGCCTCGTCTGGAGCCATCACCATCACCTTGTCGAAGAACGCATCCACCACCGGCCGCAGCGTCGCAATCCTCTCGAGCGCCTCCGCATAACTGCGCTGGGCGGCTAGCGCCTCGACCTGCGGAGCGACCGCCGAGAGCCGGTCGTGCAACGCACGCTCCTCGGCCTCAACCAGCGAGTCGGCAACTGCGGCTGTGCCGTAAGCTTCACCCTTCTCACGCGCCTGCCGCAGGATGTTCTGGATACGCTTGAACGCCGCCGATATGGCAGCCACGTGCCCTTCTGCATCGGACGCGCGCACGGCAGTCAACGCATTCGCACGCGCAATCGCGTCAGCCACATCGTCCGCGCCTGCAGCCAGCACGGCCTTCGTCACGTCGTAGCTGTACCCCAGCACTTCGCGCAGGTAGAAGTCGAGCCGCTCGCGGAAGAACGCCGCCACCGCCGAAGTCGTGGTCTCCGCCAGCGCGTCCTGCTCCGGGCTCATCGCAAGGCGCTCCAACTCGCCCAGAGTGAGTGGCAGCGACGACTCGGCCAGAATGCGGATCACGCCGTTCGCCGCACGCCGAAGCGCGAACGGATCCTTGGACCCCGTCGGCTCAAGCCCGATGGCAAACATGTCGACGATCGTGGACATACGATCGGCCAGCCCAAGCAATTGGCCCTCGACGGTGGGCGGGATAGCATCGTCCGCCGCCGCCGGCCGGTACTGCCAGTAGATGGCCTGAGCAACCGCATCCCCCAGCCCCTCCGCCCGCGCATAGAGCCCGCCAATCACGCCCTGCAGCTCGGTGAACTCTTTGACCAGCTCCGCCGTGAGGTCGGCCTTTGCCAGCTTGGTCGCGGTGAGCAGCGCCGCCTCGTCCACCGCCACCCCATGCGTGGACACTGTCTTCGCCAGCGCCGCCGCCAGCCGCAGGTTCGTCTCCGTCTTCGTGTAGTAGCTGCCGAGATCCTTCTGGAAAGTCACCGCCTTCAGCAGTTCGACACGCTCTGCCAGAAACGCCTTCTGGTCGAAGGTCCAGAAGAAGCGCGCGTCGTTGAATCGCGCGCGCAGCACGCGCTCATTGCCATGCCGGATGATCGCCTCACCCGCCGCGTCCACCTCCGTGTTGAGAACGGCGAGGAAATGCGGCGCGAGGCGGCCGTTCGCATCCTCAACCGCGAAGTACTTCTGGTGGTCGCGCATCACGGTCACCAGCACTTCTTCGGGCAGGTCCAGATACTCACGCTCGAAGGTGCCCAGGATAACGCTCGGCCACTCGGTAAGCTGCGTCACCGAATCCACCAGAGCGGCGTCCTCGCGCCATCGCGCTCCGTCGACCGTTCGCATGGCCCGGTCGAGCGCCTTGCGAATACGTTCCCGCCGCGCGCTCACGTCTACCAGCACATACGCCGACTCAAGCCTGCTCGCGTAGTCGGCAGGCGTCATCACCGGCACGGGCGCCTCACCATGCAGCACGCGATGGCCGTAGGTAAGGGTGGCCGCCAGCTTGCCGCCGAACTCTACCGGCACCACGGCGGCATCAAGCAGAGCCACCATCCACCGCACCGGCCGCACGAAGCGCTCCGGCTTGCCCGGCCGCCAATACATGTTCTTGGCCCAGTAAATCTTCGACAACTGGCCGGGGAGTTGTTCGACTAGGACCTCCGCGGCGCTTCTTCCGGACCTCGTCACCGTAGCCGATACGTATTCGCCCTTCGGTGTCGTCTGCTTGACCAGCGCCTCGACTGCCACTCCCGCCTTCTTGGCGAAGGCAGCGGCCGCCGGCGTCGGCTGATCGTCCTTGAATGCGACCTTCCACGCTGGGCCGATCATCTGCTCGGTCACATCGCTCTGCCGCTCCAGAACGCCGCTGACATGCACGGCCAGGCGCCGCGGTGTTGCGTAGCTGCGCAATCTGGCGCCACTCACGAGCAAGCGCTCTCCCTCGAGCAGCGTTTTTACGCGCTCCGCCAATTCCTCTTCGGCGCCCGTGATCATGCGCGCAGGAATCTCCTCGAGGCCAATCTCAAACAGGAACTCTGCCATCTCTCGTTCAGTCCTCTCGGGGCTCAGGCAACCCGCGCCACTGCAGGCGTACCCAGAGTAGCGACGTAAGCCCGTGCCACCCCGACGGTCAGGTTGCGTATGCGGGCAATGATTCCTACCCGCTCGGTCACGCTGATGGCGCCACGCGCATCCAGCAGATTGAACAGGTGAGAGCACTTCAGGCACAGATCATAGGCTGCGAGCACGGGCACTCGGTCGCGCTCCCTGCGCGCAGCCTCGTCCTTGCGCACCAGCGCAAGCAGCGACTGGCACTCCTCGTCATACAGCCGGAAGTGTTCCCATAACTTCGCGACATCCGCGTACTCAAAGTTATAGGTCGAGAACTGCACCTCTTCCTGCAACCGCACCTCACCATAGGTGATGGCGCGGCCACTCAGCGGATCGCGCGCCCACACGATCTCATAGATCGAATCCACATCCTGCAGGAAGGCTGCTATTCGCTCAAGGCCGTACGTCAGCTCTGCACAGATGGGGTCCAGTTCCACCCCGCCACACTGTTGGAAGTAGGTGAACTGCGTGATCTCCAACCCATCGAGCATCACCTGCCAGCCTACGCCCCACGCTCCGCCGGCCGGCCACTCCCAGTTGTCCTCCTCGAACTTGAGGTCATGCACTCGCAGATCGATCCCCATCGCCGCCAGGGACTCGAGATAGATCTCCTGCACGCGCTCCGGCGGCGGCTTCAGAATCACCTGGAACTGCGTGTGCTTGTAGAGTCGATTGGGATTCTCGCCATAGCGTCCATCTGCGGGGCGGCGCGAAGGCTGGGCATAGGCGATGTTGATCGGCCGCGGTCCCAGCACGCGCAGGAAGGTGTCTGGCGACATGGTCCCGGCACCGACTTCAACGTCATAGGGCTGTTGCAGCACACAACCGCGCGCCGCCCAGAAGGTCTGCAGATTGAAAAGGAGCTGCTGAAAGGTGAGTGCGTTCGCGTTCGCCACATGTTGATTCTAAACGAGCGTCGTGACACAACTTCGCCCTATCGGCCCGTATACTGCCGATATCGCATGCGAATGCTGTACCTCGCCAACGGTGTTCTGCTGATCACGACGAGCCTATCTGGGCAGAGCACGCCTGCAGCGCCACCGGCACGCCTCAGGACCGACGACAGCGCGCTGCATGACTACGAATCCTGCACCTTCGATGACGGGCTGCAGATCGTGAAGGTCGACTCTCTGCCGCCCGGTACACAGGAACGGTCGGTGGACACGAAGTCCGGCCCGAAAACCATTCGCATGCTGGCCGGTCGGCGTGTCCTGTTCGCCTACGGCATCGGCGGTGACTTCTTCGCGAATGTAAAGCCGGAGATCCTGCCCGACGACACGTGGGCGGTTGAAAAACAGACGCTGCTCGACTCGCTCGACACCATGCTCTCTTCGAGCCACGACACACTGCCGGACAGTACCTTTCCCCGTGAGGTCCATGGACTGGAGGTGCGCGGCTTCAACCGCACCTCCCTGCACGGCGGTACGCTGGGCTTCTATCTGATCTTTGACGACACGCGCCACATCGCAACCAGCGTGTATTTATTGAACCAGGAGCCATTGACGCGACGCTTCCAGACCATCGAGCAGTATCGGCAGCTCAGTAGCCGCTTCCTGAAGACCTATACGAACTGCATAGCCCAGAACCAGGCGCTGCACGTACCAAAGGACGCGCCATAGCGACGCACCTCGGGTGCTGTTTACAAAGTGATCAGACGCCGGCGCGCGCCAGCACGCAGGTGATATTGTCCCGGCCACCTGCGGTATTAGCGCTTGCCACCATCCGCTCACATGCCACCTGCAGATCATCGCCGGCCACCGCCAGGATGGCGCTCAGCGCCGCATCCGAGAGCTCCCTCGTCAGCCCATCGGAGGCCAGCAGAAACACATCGCCGCGG
This sequence comes from Acidobacteriaceae bacterium, assembly GCA_025462805.1. The sequence goes on along the minus strand of JAOAPJ010000071.1, from coordinate 627 downwards.
TGCACGGGCAGCTCCTGCACATCCGCAATCACCTCCGACCGCGTTCCTACAGCCCGGGTGATCACGTTCTGCATGGGCGAGCGGCGTGCCTGCTCGCGCGTCATGCGGCCAATGCGCACCTGCTCTTCCACCAGAGAGTGGTCTTGCGTAAGCCGCTGCAGCAGGCCATCCCTCCAGCGATAGCACCGGCTGTCTCCCACATGCGCAACGCGCACTGACGCCTCACTGAGGCTCAGTGCCACCAGCGTGGTGCCCATGCCCTCGAGTTGCGGGTCCTGCCGCGCACGTTCATACACGGCCACATTCGCCTGCCGCACAGCCTCGCGCATGGCTCCATCGCTCTGGCCGGACGCGACGAGAACATCCGCTGCAGTATCGGCAGCCAAACGGCTCGCCGTTTCACCCGCGGCAGCCCCGCCCATGCCATCGCAGACAACGAAGACACCGGCCTCCGGACGCAATACAAACGCATCCTCATTGGTCCGGCGAACGCGGCCGCGGTCGGTGATTCCAGCGGCGGTCAGCAGCGGTTGGCCAGCCATGTCTGCCCGGTCGCGTTGTTCTCGGGTCCGAATCTGCATAGGAGTCGATCGGCCCCGGTCACGGGTGAGCTCTGATGGCCGAACG
>JAOAPJ010000033.1 GCA_025462805.1 Acidobacteriaceae bacterium | reverse complement strand
TGGCGCCGGAGGCTGCGAAGCCTGCCCCGCTCAGGGTCGCGGCGCTCACAGTCACGGGAACTGTCCCAGTAGAACTCAGAGTCACCTGCGCGCTGGATATCGTATTCACGGTGACATTCCCGAAGGTCATGGATATCGGACTCACCGTGAGCTGTGGGCTTGGCGGCACCGTGCCTGTTCCGCTCAGTGCGATTAGAACGGCGCCGGAGACAGCGTTGCTGTTGATGACCAGACTGCCCGTCACCGCTCCGGCGGCCGTCGGATCAAAGGTCAATTGCAGCGTGGTGGTCTGGCCCGGGTTCAGGGTCAGTGGTAGTGGAGAACCCGCGAGGCTGTAACCGGAGCCACTGACTATTACGCCGCTAATTGTGACCGGCGCCGTCCCGCTTGAAGTTAAGGTGAGCGGCGATGTTGTGCCGGTATTCACCGTCACAGTTCCGAAACTGACCGATGTGGCGCTGGCCGTGAGTTGCGGCGTAGTCGCCGTTGCTCCTGTGCCGCTCAATGCCACGCTGAGATTTGCCGGAGTGGCGTTGCTGGTAATGGTAAGCGTCTCAGAGTCAAGTCCAGCAACAGCCGGATCGAAGCTAAGTGTGAGCACCATCTGCTGACCGGGCTGCAGTGTTACAGGAAGGCTCGGATTGCCGTCCGTGAATTGCGTCCCGGTGATCGCAATCTGGTTGATCGCAAGCGACGCTGTTCCACTGGAGGTAATCGTTAAGGTCTGGGTAGCCTTCGAACCAAGCTGTGCAGAACCGAAGTTGAGCGTGCTGGAAGAGAGCACCAGTTTCGGCGAAGGAGCAGGCACGCCATTGCCCGTAAGAGCCACATTGGTCGCAGCCCCACTTGCGTTGCTACTCACCGTCAAATCGCCCGTGACTGCGCCAGTGGCAGTAGGCGAGAACGCAACACTCAACGTCATCTGCTGCCCAGGGTTAAGCGTCGCCGGCAGGCCTGTAATGCCGGATGGGAAGGAAATGGATGACATCCCGAACTGCGCACCGGCGATAGCGGCGGAGGGTATCGTCACTGGTGCTGTTCCAGAAGACGTAAGCGTCACCTGCAATGTCTCCTGGGTATTCACCTGGACGTCGCCGAAGTCAAGGCTGGCCACACTGATGGTCAGTGCCGGCGATGGCGCCGCGATTCCGACACCTGAGAGCGATACGTTTAACGGCGATCCGGTGTTGGTCTGAAACGTGAGCTGGCCCGAGGAATTGCCAGTACTGGCCGGATCAAACGAGACAGCGATGTTGGCCTGCTGACCAGGCTGAAGGGTGATCGGCCCTGCGAGGCTTTGGATCGGCACTCCGCCGTAGGAGGCCGTGTAGCCACTCCCGCTTACGCCGCCGGCGCTAATACTGGCAGGCGCGGTGCCGGTTGATGTCACCATCAGCGTTTTGGTCGCCTTCGTGCCCGCTGTGATGTTGCCAAAACTCAGGCTCGTTGCGCTGACTGCTAGTGATCCGACCCGGGGTGCAACACCATTTCCTTGCACGTTTACGACAGTCGTCGGAGATGCCGCGTCGGTCAGGATTGTGACGGTTCCACTCGCCTGGCCAATGACGAGAGGGGTGAACTGGACCTTGAGGGACAGCTGCTGATTGGCCTGCAGCACTGCTGGAAGACCCTGCACCGTGCCCGCGAAATCCTGGCCTGATACTGACACCGACTTTATGGTGACCGGGACTGCACCATTCGAAACGAGAGTGATCGTCTTGAACGAATTCGATGCGACTGTCTGGTCACCGAAGTCGAGGCTCGTCGGATTTACATAGATGGATGGAACTCCGGCCGTCGCGCCGGTGCCAGAGAGGCCAATCGCGCTTGAACCCGTGGAGGCGTTGTCCACAACCGTGATCTGGCCCTGCGCCCCTCCTAGTACGCCAGGAGCGAAGGTCACCGGCAGCGAGATCTGCTTTCCCGGTGCAAGCGTCAGGGGCAACGCAAGCTGGCCCATGATGAACCCTGCTCCTTTTGAAGAGAGGCTCTGAAGCACGAGGTTGGCGGTGCCACTCGATGTGAGTGTCACGGTAGATACAGCCTGTGAGCCAACGGGAACCGAGCCGAACGCAAGGTTTGCGGGATTCAACGTGAGGGCCGGCACTCCCGCTGATGTTGCGATGACGCCAACTCCCGAGAGCGAGACAGCGACGGTCGGAGCATTGACCGCATCACTCACGATCATCAGCGTACCTTGAGCAGAACCCGCCGACTTGGGTGTGAACTGCACCGGTATGGTTAAGCTTTGTCCTGCCTGCAGCCTTGCGGGTAAACCGGGTGTCACAGCCTGGAAGGAGCCGCCGGAGAGTGTGATGGAGTTGACGTCGACGGGGGCGTTGCCCACTGCCGTCAACGTCACGCTCTGTTGTGCATGAATGCCTATCGTCTCGCTGCCAAACTGCAGCGAAGTCGTGCTTACGCGAAGCGTGGAATTTGAAGTTGGCGGGTTCGGAGAACCGACCTGATGGCCTGTCCCCGCCACTGGCACCCTTGTTGTGCCGGCTGCAGTCGAAATGGAGATTTGGGAGCTGTAGCTCTTTGACGTAGATGGCGCGAACACTACCTTAAAGGTGGAGCTTCCCCCTGCGGGTATTGAGCTGGCTAATCCGGCCGGAGCGAAAGCGGCATCGTCCGACTGAACGCCCGACACGCTCACTGCCGCATAGCCAGGATTGCTCACCGATACGGTCGCCGTCTGCGTCTGGCCCACCGCCACATCTCCGAACGAGATCGAGTTCGGCTGGACGGTTAACGGCAGCGTGTTGAAGGTGATTCCGCAACCCGCTGTGAATAGCAGGCATACGAAGATGCTGAACAGCGAAGCGCTGGCGGCGAGGCGAGCAGCCAAGCTCTTCTTGAGGTAGTCAGATGCGACGGGTCGATCCTGATGGTCGCCGCTGACCCTGCTCAGAAGAATCAATTCAGGATATGGCACTACATCGCCTCCAGCCGCACACATTGGGGATGGAGAGAGCCTCGGCAAACAGAAATCCCAACGGAAGAATCCGTGCGGGTGCAGAGCCCAGAGTGCAGTCAGCAGTTAAGAATGCGCTGTCATTAATGAATAAAGAGGGCGGGATTGGCGCTGAAGGCCCCAGTCTCCATGCTGGTGTTTCTCCGCCTGGAGATAGTGTGCTGTACCACGGAAGCGAACTATATCACCCAAAAGGTGCAGCCAAGCGTGCCATCGAGTGATATCTCGACTTAGCCTCGATGATTCACTGTCGCTTCATGCGGCTCCAGAAACGGGTACTCACACAATGCATAATTGAATGCCCGGCGAGAGACTAATTGCACCCTGATAAACAATCATGGTCCGGCAGGTTATGGCGGGTAATCGCCATTGTTGATTCTTCAATGGGCAGTGCACGCACGCCAGTTCCTCGTGCGCACTCGAGCCCCATTCTCATGGTCAAAGCAAAAGGCCCTCCATCTGGAGGGCCTTTTTGTAAGTAGAATCTGACAATTAGCGAAGCTTCTCCGCAACCGACTTGGCCTGTGTTAAGAGGTACAGGTAATCCGGACCTCCGGCCTTCGAGTCTGTGCCAGACATATTGAAGCCGCCAAAGGGATGAGCCCCGACCATAGCACCTGTGCTCTTGCGATTGAAATACAGGTTGCCCACCTGGAAGGCGCGGCGCGCGTGATCGAGCTTACGACGGTCCAGTGTGTACACCGAACCAGTCAGACCGTATTCCGTATTATTGGCGACGGTAAGCGCCTCTTCATAGTCATTGACGCGAATCACTGCGAGAACCGGCCCGAAGATCTCCTCCTGTGCGATGCGCGAAGTGGGCGCCACATCAGCCAGCACCGTTGGCTGAATGTAATATCCACCCTCTGCATTCTCAGCGACGCCACCGCCGGAGATGAGGCGCCCCTCGCGCTTGCCGGTCTCGATGTAATCCAGAACCCGCTTCATCGCCAC
>JAOAPJ010000006.1 GCA_025462805.1 Acidobacteriaceae bacterium | reverse complement strand
GCGCTTGCTGGCGGTGATGCTGGCGAGCCTGGCTTATCTGCTCGCGAAGATCGACGTCACGCTGCCCACCTGGATCGGGATCGGCTTCTTTCTGCTGGAGGTCTTGGTCGCCTGCCTGTTCTGCCATGTCGAGGCGTATGCGATCCGGCCGCGGCGGACGTCCGAGTTGACGAGCTTCTATCTGCTGTTTGCTGCCGGTGGAGCGATCGGCTCGTTTCTGATCGGCGTGGTGGCACCGCTGATCACCTCAGCCAACTACGATGTACCCATCACGTTTTTCGCAACTGCGCTGGTGGCAGTCGCCGTGACGTGGGACCAGGGATGGTCGCAGCGCCTGCTGTGGTCTGTCGGCAGCGCGCTGCTGGTGTATGTGATCGTGTTGCTGCATGCGGCTTACCAGCAGCAGACGCTGGTGATGGTGCGCAACTTCTACGGCAGCCTGCGGGTGAAGCAGAGTGGGATCCCGGGACTGTACCCGATGCGCATACTGACTCACGGCACGATTCAGCATGGAACGCAGATCTTTACGCCGGAGCTGATGCGCACACCGACTACGTATTACGCGGAGGATTCCGGAGTCGGGCTGGCATTGCGTTACTGCTGCGTGGGGCGGGCGCGGAACATCGGCGTGATTGGGTTGGGCGCAGGCACGCTGGCGGCTTACGGCAGGCCAGGCGATCGCATGCGTTTCTATGAGCTGAACCCCGCGGTGCTGCCGATTGCCCAGCACCTATTCACGTATCTGCGCGACTCGCCTGCGCAGATCAGCTTTGCCGAAGGCGATGCGCGGGCATCGCTGGCGCAGGAGGCACCCCAGGGATTCCACGTGCTGGTGGTGGATGCGTTTTCGGGCGATGCCATCCCGCTCCACCTGCTGACGCGCGAAGCGGTTCAGCTGTACAAGAGGCACCTGGCTCCCGGAGGCATCCTCGCCTTCCATGTCTCGAACCAGCATGTCGCTCTGGCCCCGGAGATCGCGCTGCTGGCCGCCGCCGCAGGTATGCAGGCACGGACGGTGCAGACGGAGCCGAACCCCGCACGCGGCGAGTATCGGGCCACCTGGGTGCTGCTCACAAAGAACCAATCCTTCCTCTCGAATCCGGTGGTGGCCGACGTCATCCTGCTGCCCGAGGAGAAGCGCGGTCTGCGGCTCTGGACCGACGACTACTCGAGCCTGCTGCCGCTGTTGCGCTGAGCATCTTTCGGCATTCACCGACAGCCCCACATCAGCACACCATGCAGCTTCCGGTGCGGTTTTCATTACGTGCCTCGCTCGCTCGCGGTGTATAGTTCGATCGTCTCCCGAGAAGCTGACTTGCGCCCGCCCCTCCCGGTGAGCCCCCTTCAGTCGTTTCCTGAGCCTGGGCCTTCCCCCATCGCCGACGATCCCCGAAACGTAACCGGGCCCATAACGGACTGAGGACAATCGCATGCACAAAGGAACGATCGCTGCAGTTGCAGGACTGTGTCTCTTTGCAGTCGGAGCGAAGGCACAGGACACGCACCCGCCCAAGGTGCTGGTGGTGGATGTGGAGTACCTGAAGTTGGATAAGGTCGGCACGCCGCACGACAAGTCTGAGGCGGTCCTGGCCAAGATTGCAGCAGACGCGAAGTCGCCCTTGCACTACATCGGCATGCAGTCTTTGACCGGAGTACCGCGCGCTCTGTTCTTCTTCCCCTTCGACTCCTTCGCGGAGTACGGCAAGGAGATGGTGGCGGGAGGCGGCCAGTCCGAAGTGGCGGCCAAGATCGAGCAGGCGAACGCAGAGGATGCGGGGTTGCTGACGTCGAAGGAGACTGGCGTCTACACCTATCGCCCGGATCTGAGCCACAAGCCCGACGCGCCGCTGAAGAGCCTGCATTTTTGGGAGATCACCCGCGTGCGCGTGAAGGTGGGGCATACGCAGGATTGGGAGGAGTACCTGAAGATTCTCTCAAGCGCGCTGGACAAGTCCGACCCGGATCGCGCTCTGGCGGTATATCAAAGCGCCTATGGCACGGAGAACGGTGGTCTTTGGGTGATTCTCGCTCCCATCCCGTCGATAAATGCACTGGATCACCTCTTCGAGCTACGCGCCGGCATGGCCAAGAGCATGGATCCCGGCACGCTGAAGCGCTATCGCGAACTCGCCGAAGCATCGGTGGATCACTCGCAGCGCAATCTCTTCGCCAGCGATCCCGAGATGAGCTACGTGTGGGATGACTGGGTGAAGGGCGATTCGTTCTGGCAGAAGAAGGGCCAATAAACGGACGGCGCGCTCAGGCCCGAGCTTCGTGCCTGAGCGCACTGCCAACCTACAACTGACATTGATCGTTCGAGGAAGCGGCGCCCCCGGTCCGGGCCGCCGCTCGCGATTCGCTATGCCGAGCCTGACCGCGCAAACTGCCCCCCGCACCATCCACGCTGCCTCTCAACCGAAGGAGAACGACCTATGTTGCATAAGATGACCCGGCTTTGCGCCGGACTATGTCCCGCTGTACTGTGTCCCGCTGTACTGGGCCTCGCTGTATCAGGAATGGCCGGAATACAGACTGCCGCAGCGCAGGAGGCTGGCGGACCGCCGAAGATCCTCCTGATCGATGTGGAATACCTGAAGACCACGACGTCAATGGCCGCCCATCACAAGACTGAGAGCGCGTTTGTAGACGCCGCGAAGCAGGCGAACGCACCGGAGCGGTGGACGGCCTTGGCTTCGCTGACGGGCCAGCCGCGAGACCTGTTCATCTTCGGCTTTGATTCATTGGCGGATTACGAGAAGAATCACCTGAGCCCAATGAGCCATCCAGAGTTGGCTGCAACCATCGACACCCTGACGGCTGACGATGGCGCGCTGCTTTCGACCTCAGAGGGCGCGCTCTACAAGTACAGGGAGGATCTGAGCCATAAGGCGAACGTCGAGATCGGCAAGATGCGCTACATGGAGATCACGCGGGTGCAATTGAAGCCGGGCCACGGACCCGAGTGGGAGCAATACCTGAAGATGCTGCAGGCGGCGCTCGACAAGTTCACCCCGGATCGGCACCTTGCTGTATTCCAGAGCCTCTATGGGCGGGAAAACGGCGGTTTATGGCTGCTGTTCATCCCGCTGAAGTCGCTCGACGAGGCGGATCGTCTCACGGCTGATCGCGAGGGCCTGACCAAAAAGATGGGCGCTGCCGACGCTGACAAGTTCCGTGGGTTGGTGGCGGCCTCTCTCGATCACTCCCAGCGGAACCTGTTCGTGTACGATCCGGCGATGAGCTACCCGCCGGA
>JAOAPJ010000374.1 GCA_025462805.1 Acidobacteriaceae bacterium | reverse complement strand
CCCAACCGCGTTTAGCTGAATCCCAGCACCGGATGCGGCTCGTAGGGCTCTTCGAGCGCCTTCGCTTCTTCCGGCGTTAACTTCAGATCAAGGGCGTGGATAGCGTCATCCAGGTGAGAGAGCTTGCTGGCACCGATGATAGGCGCGGTGACACCGGGCTGCGCGAGCAGCCACGCAAGCGCGATCTGGGCATTGCTCACTCCGCGCTTCGGCGCGAGTGCCGTCACCCGATCCACGACCGTGTAGTCGGATTGCTTGTAGTAGAGCTCGCGAGCAAAAGCATCCGCCTGTGCGCGCACTGTCTCCCCCTTGTCATCTCCGCGCTGGCGGCTGCCGGTAAGAAAACCGCGCGCCAGCGGACTCCATGGGAGCAATCCGATCTTCTCCGCGCGGCACAGCGGAATCATCTCGCGTTCTTCTTCGCGGTACACCAGGTTGTAGTGATTCTGCATGGTGACGAAGCGCGCCAGCCCGTTCTGACGCGAAAACTCCAGCATCTTCAGAAACTGCCACGCGTACATCGACGATGCGCCTATATAAAGCGCTTTTCCCGAGCGAACTACGTCATCCAATGCTTCAAGGGTTTCCTCGATCGGCGTCTCGGTGTCGTAGCGGTGGATCTGGTACAGATCGACGTAATCCGTGCCGAGCCGGCGCAGGCTTCGATCGATGGAATGCATGATGTGCTTGCGTGAGAGGCCCTGGTCATTGGGGTCGTCGCTCATCTTGTTGAAGACCTTGGTTGCGATGACCACCTTTTCCCGGCCGGGGCCGAACTCGCGCAGTGCCTTGCCGGTGATCTCCTCACTTCGGCCCACGGAGTACATGTCGGCGGTGTCGAAGAAGTTGATGCCTGCCTCGATGGCGTGGCGGAAGAAGGGGAGTGCCTCCTCTTCCTCCAGCATCCACTCGCGCCACTGCTTCGAGCCGTACGTCATGGTGCCCAGGCAGATGCGTGAGACTCTTGTTCCTGTTGAACCCAGATTCACATATTCCATGGATTGGCGGACGTCCTCCGAGACTTTGGATTCTGCAAGATCGTCTATTGATTCGTTCGCATGCAAGATGGCCAGCGTATAGCCTTGTCCGTTGGGACGGCATCCTAATCCTCATATAATCCTAGCTGTGGAGTGTGCGGTGACATGCAACATTCGAATGATATGGAACGGTTGACCGTCAGCACCGGTCATGGTGATTACCACTTCGTCTCCGCACCCAGACCGGTGGGCCTGCATCCGGTTGCGGTCACCATCAATGGCGAAGCTGAAACCGCCGAGGAGGGGGAGTGGCTGGTTGATACCATCATGCGCTCCGGCCGGGACGTGCCCCATGTCTGCTATCACCCTCAGATGGGTCCGATCCAGACCTGCGATACGTGCATGATCGAGGTGAACGGGAAGCTGGTGCGTGCCTGTGCCACCCAGGCCGCTGCCGGGCAGACGGTCATGACGGAGAGCGTCCGCGCCCAGGCGGCCCAGAAGGAAGCGTTCGACATCATTCTGGGCAACCACATGCTCTACTGCACTGTCTGTGACAACAACAATGGTAACTGCGAGGTACACAATACGACGGCGTTCCTCAAGGTAGAGCACCAGGAGCGCCCCTACAAGCCGAAGCCGTACGACTGCGACTTCACCAATCCGTTCTACCGCTACGATCCTGACCAGTGCATCCTGTGCGGCCGATGCGTGGAGGCCTGCCAGGATGTGCAGGTGAACGAGACCCTTTCCATCGATTGGGAGCTGCCGATACCGCGCGTGGTGTGGGATGGCGGCCACCAGATTGGCGGCTCAAGCTGCGTAAGCTGCGGCCACTGCATCACCGTATGTCCATGCAATGCCTTGATGGAGCGCTCCATGCTTGGCGAGGCCGGCTTCCTGACCAAGTGGCCGAAGAAGGCGCTCGATAAGATGATTGACCTGGTCAAGGACATCGAGCCAGAGATGGGCTACGGGGCGATCCTGCAAGTATCGGAGACGGAAGCCGCCATGCGGCTGGCGGACCGCATTGAGAAGACGAAGACAGTCTGCACCTACTGCGGTGTCGGCTGCTCCTTTGAGATCTGGACCAAGGACCGCCACATCCTGAAGGTTGAGCCGACGCACGGTCCGGCCAATGGTATCTCCACATGCGTGAAAGGGAAGTTCGGCTGGGACTATGTGAACCATCCCGACCGGCTGAAAAAGCCACTGATTCGCGAAGGCAACGACTTCCGCGAGGCGAGCTGGGAAGAGGCGATGAGCCTGGTGGCGCGCCGGCTCACCGAGATAAAGGAGGAGCACGGGCCAGATTCCATCGGAGTTATCGCGTCGTCCAAATGCACCAACGAAGACGGCTTCCTGATGCAGAAGTTCGCGCGTGCGGTGATCGGCACCAATAACACGGACAATTGCTCTCGCTACTGCCAATCGCCCGCCACCCAGGGTCTGTTTCGTACGGTTGGCTACGGCGGCGATTCGGGCTCCATCGCGGATATCGAAAAGGCCGAGCTCGTCATCATCATCGGTAGCAACACTTCCGAGGCTCACCCGGTGCTGGCGACACGCGTGAAGCGCGCGCACAAACTGCGCGGTCAGCGGCTCATCGTTAGCGATCTACGTGCGCACGAGATGGCGCGGCGTGCCGACATCTTCATTCGTCCGGAACCGAGCACCGATCTCATCTGGGTCTCCGCGATCAGCCGTTATCTGCTGGATAATGGACTCGCACAGACGGAGTTCCTCAACACCTGGGTCAACGATCTCGACAAATACCGCGTGAGTCTCGAGCCCTTCAGCATGGAGTTCGCGGAAGAGCGCTGCAAGGTCCCGAAGGAGACGCTGATCGAGATCGCGCACGAGATCGCGCGCTCGAAGGCGACTTGCATTCTGTGGGCCATGGGCATCACGCAGCACTGCTCAGGATCAGATAACTCCACCGCTATTTCGAACCTGCTGCTGGTCAGCGGCAACTACATGCGGCCCGGCACAGGGGCATACCCACTGCGCGGTCACAATAACGTGCAGGGCGCAAGTGACATGGGCGCCATGCCGAACTACCTTGTCGGTTATGACAAGGTGTCTGATGACGAGGCTCTGGCTCGCTACGAGAAGACCTGGGGCGTCACCATGCCAACTGCGAAGGGGCTCGATAATCACGAGATGATCGATGCCGTCTATGACGGCAAACTAAAGGCTGTGTATCTGGCAGGCGAGGACATGGTCAGCGCTGATTCGGACGCCAACCGTGTGGCAGGCGGCTTCGAGCGGCTGGAGTTCTTCGTCGTGCAGGACATCTTCTTTACCGAGACCTGCCGTTATGCCGATGTCGTCTTCCCCGCGGCTCCCGCACTCGAGAAGGATGGCACCTTCACCAGCACGGAACGCCGCATCCAGCGTCTTAATAAGGTTTTCGACCCCATCGGCGAGAGCAAGGCCGACTGGCAGATCACCACAGAACTTGCGAACCATCTCGGCGCTGGCTGGACCTACAAGCACCCGGCAGACATCATGGCGGAGATCGCCTCGCTCTCCTCCATCTTCGCCGGAGTGACCTATGACCGCTTAGCAGGATTCCAATCCCAGCAATGGCCAGTGGCTGTTGATGGCACGGATCAGCCGCTGCTCTATACCAAGAGTTTCCACTTTCCGGACGGCAAAGCGCGGCTCTACCCACTGGAATGGAACGAGCCCTGCGAGCAGCAGGACGAGCAGTATGACATCCATCTCAATAACGGCCGCCTGATGGAACACTTCCACGAAGGCAATATGACTTATCGCGTCGCGGGCATCAAGGATGAGACGCCCGATCGCTTCCTCGAAGTTTCTCCCGAACTCGCGAAGGAGCGCGGCATCCTGAATGGCACTTGGCTCGACGTCATCTCGCGGACGGGGAAGATCCGTGTGCAGGCACTGGTCACCGATCGAGTCGAGGGCAAACAGGTGTATCTGCCGCTGACATCCTCCGAGGGACCGGTGAATGTGCTGACCGGCAACAAGGTCGACAAGGACGTGCATACACCGGCGTACAAGGAGACCGCGGTGAAAATCGAAGTTCTGCCGTTCCACGGGGACAATCCGCTGAAGCCCCTGAACTTCCGCTACTCCGGCAAGCCCACGCCGCAGGCGGGTGTCGAAGTGGAGCGCAAGTGGAAGCGCTCCGACTATCGCATGCCGGGACAGCCGCCCTCGTTGGTCCAGATCCACACCTCCAACGGACACGGAAGCAACGGTCACGCACGATAGGAGATAGTTATGGCCAAGCCAGTCGCATACCGGGTCTTTACACCAGCCGATGCCCGCGAAGAGTTAAAGCGCAAGATCGACGACGCGCCACTCGACCATGCGCAGGCGGTCCTGGGCGCCTATGACCTGCTGGAGCAGGCGCACCGGAGCGGCGTCCTAGAGATTCTAAGAGGCGTGCTGGCGGCGCAAGATACGCTGATCACCCATATCGCCGATCTCTTGACGCAGCCGGAGATCGTGAATGCTCTGCGCAATCTGATGGTGATCGGCAAGTTGGTGGGAAGCATCAACCCGGAGGTGCTGGAGGCGAGCCTGGGGGCCAGCGTGGAGCAGGGAAGGAAGGGCGCGCCTTCCGTCTTCTCACTGCTCGGCCGTGCGAATACTGGCGATGCGCGACGCGGTCTCGATGTAGCGATGGGACTGCTCAGTGCGCTCGGTGCCGCCGCATCGAAGACACCAGACCGGCGCCCAAGCTAGGCGATGCTGACTTCCGTGTAGGTACCCATCACCTCACGCAGGGCAGCGCAAATCTCACCCACCGTCGCATAGGCGCGAACGCAGTCCAGGATGTACGGCATAGTGTTCGCGGTCGAAAGTGTACCGCGCACTGCACTCGGCTCCTGCGCGGCCACCTTGCGCAG
>JAOAPJ010000428.1 GCA_025462805.1 Acidobacteriaceae bacterium | reverse complement strand
GCCTGCTCGATATCCATGCTCGTCAGCAGACCCGTATACGGCGTGATCGCCGCGCTGCCGTTGAAGTGGAAGACCTGCAAGCCGTTTGTGCCGGCCACCGCCAGAAGCTTGCCCGAAGGAGACATCGCCAGGTCGAGCACAAAGCCGGTGGCCGTCTTCGGCATGTTCGCCTGCGTGCTCGTTGTCGTCAGGTTGCCGGAGCTGGTGCTCGTATAGGTCGCAAGCTGCGGCAGGCCGACCGTGCTCGACGTATTGAAATCGATCAATTGCACTGCCACCGCTACATGATTCGCAGGATCGGCCGCAGTCAAAGACCGGCAATAGAACTCGCTCGAGCTTGGTGACGGCGGCGGGTTCGTCGTCAGGCTCGTATCCGCAAGGAAGCCGTTGCTTTCCCGCTTCAACGTCTGGAACGTGTCGAGATAACTCCCCTTGTAGTTGAAGCAGTCCGACCCATACGCATAGACGTTGTTCGCGCTGAAGCTCAGCGGCGTACTGGAGAGGAACTTCTGCGCGCTGCTTCCCAGCAGCTTCAGCTTGCCCGTGGTCTTGTCGATGTTGAGCGACTGATACTCGCTCGACTCGCATAGTCCGCCGACAAAGGCCGGCCGGTATAAGTCCGCGCCCGTATGATCCAGAACCAGCGGGCTCGAGCTGACGCAGCCGTCCGGGTTGTACTGGCTCACATTGGTGGACGTCGTCCAGTGCAGCGCGCCGTTCGACTCCATCAGGAACGCCGCCACATAGATGCCGCTGCGCGTCGACCCGAACAGATACTTCCCGTTCACCACCATGTACGTCACGTCGTCGTGAAAGGGAGAACCCGGCACCAGGGTCAGCTTCCCACTCGCCGCCGCCGCGTACGCGTTGACCACATTCTTGCCGGTGCTCGTTGGTCCGCTCGACACATACACGTAAGCCACCGGGCCAGTGGTGGTCGCGGATTGAATCTCTGTGCTTGTCTCCGGCGTGACGACCTGGGCAGATGCTGCACTCACACACAACATCGCCACCTGGAACATGCGCTTGGTGCTCCGTCTCATAGCCAGCCTCTTTCTCTATCGGGGCCGTGCAGGCGCAAAGCCCCCCGCATGACTCCAGCTCTCCGCGTGAATGAATCCCGCTCCGCCACCAGCCTGCCAGGCGTCTCGGTCCAAGGATCGGGTTCCTGCGCTAGGTGAATGGGATATGGGTCCGGTGTCGACTCCATCGCCGTCAACCCTCTTCCAGAGTGGACGAATTATAGGCGCGAACCGGCGGCAACTTGCAACTACGTAAGTGACTGAACCCCACACAAGTCAGTCAATAATGACGATTGACGATGGAGGCGCTCCTCCCGGGCCGCCAGGCACACCGCCCGCACTGCAGCGACCTCCTACACTCCCCAGCCGCCCCAGCCCGCTCCTTCAGCTTCTCTTGAGGCAAACGAACTATCCTTGACGCTGCACCATCTCAGGGAACGTGAGACCACGACACGCCATCGCTCTCTGCACACTGCTGGCCTCCGCGCTCTGCACGGCGCAGACGCCGGCGCGGAGCCGCCCCGTCTCCGGCAGTGTGCAGGACCCCAGTGGCGCCGCCATCGTTGGAGCCACCGTCACCCTCGAATCCGGCAGCGGCAGCGAGCTCGCCCATGTCGTGACTGATCGCACCGGCGCCTTCGAGTTCAGGAACCCACCCGCCGCCGCAACCACCATCGACGTTAAGCAGCCCGGCTTTCGTGAGCTCACCTCCCCGCTCAATCCTGCGGCGGGCGGCCCGCTACACCTCGTCCTGCCCCTCGCCGGTGTCTCGGAGGCCGTCACCGTCACCAGCCAGGATTCCTCGGCGCAGGTCACCGCAGAGATCGCGCAGAACCAGAACGGCAATACCGTCGACCGCGATGCCCTCGATCGGCTGCCCGTCTTCGACCAGGACTACATCACCGCCCTCTCCCGCTTCCTCAACGCCGACGCCACCGGCACCAACGGCGTCACCCTCGTCGTCAACGGCGCAGAGGCCAATGGCCCCGGCGTCACCCCCTCCGCCGTCTCCAGCGTCAAGATCAATCAGAACCCCTACACCGCGCTCTACTCCCGGCCCGGCCGCGCCCGCATTGAGATCACCACCGCCCCCGGCACCCCTCAATTCCATGGATCCGGCAACTTCCTCTACCGCGACGCGCTCTTCGACGCGCGCAACCCCTTCGCCATCGTCAAACCCGGCGAGCAGCGCACGTATTACGAAGGCTCACTCACCGGCCCACTCTCGCATAGCCGGAAGACCACCTTCCTCGCCTCACTCGACAAGGACAACGACAACCAGCAGGCCATCGTCTTCGCGGCTCTGCCCGCCGGCGACGTCAATCAAAACGTTCCCAACCCCACTCGCCATTACTTCCTCTCCGGCCGCGTCTTCCACGATTACGGACAGGCCAACCAGCTCTGGATCGGCTACTCCTACGAGCACAAGACGGTCGGCAACTTCGGCGTCGGCGGCACCGTACTCCCCGAGGCCGGCACCAACACGCTCTTCTTCGAGCACGAAGTGAACGTCGGCCATCTCTACGTCTTCTCGTCCAGGCTCCTCAATCAGCTCCATTTCCTGCTCGGCCACTACGACAACCAGACTCACAGCCTGAACGAGCTTCCCCGCATCATGGTCTCCGGCTCCTTCACCGGCGGCGGCGCGCAGGCTGACTTCCGCCGCACCGAGTACCACGTCGACGGCACCGACATCCTCACCTACAGCCGCGGCAAACAGGAGATGAAGCTCGGCATCGACGTACCCGACATCAGCCGCCGGGGCTTCGACGACTTCACCAATCAGGCCGGCACTTACGCCTTCTCCACCGAGTCCAACTACGTCGCTAACCTGCCCTTCACCTACACTCTGCAGCGCGGCCAGGGCCACATCACCTTTCTTGAGAAGACCGTCGCCGGCATCTTCGAAGACACGGTGCGCGTCACGCCGCGGCTCTCGCTCTCTGCCGGCGTCCGCTACTACTTTCAGAACTACTTTCACGACGTCCCGCACGACGTCGCCCCGCGCCTCAGCTTCGCCTATGCGCCGCGGGCCAAAGGGGGCACCGTCATCCGCGGCGGAGGCGGCTTCTTCTTCGATCGCAGTGGCCCGTCGCCTATCTCGGACCTCCTGCACTTCAACGGCGTTGTCCTGAAGCGCTACATCGTCACCAATCCCAGCTACCCTGCCACGCCGCAGCAGATTGCCGCTGTCCCCACCAGCGTGGTCGTGCTCGACCCCCGGCTCCGAATCCCCTACGTCATCCAGTACGGCATCGGCATCGAGCAGCAGCTCACCAGCAAGAGCTCCGTCTCGGCAAACTACGTCGGCACCCGCGGCATCGACCTCTTCCGCTCCATCGACGCCAACGCTCCCCAAGCGCCGCTCTATGCAGCGCGTCCCAATCCAGCGCTAGGCCAGGTACGGCAACTGCAGTCCGAGGGCTATCTCAAGAGCAACGCGCTCGAGCTCACCTTCCGCGGCCGCCTCTCCACCTTCTTCACCGGCCAGGCGCAGTACACCCTCGGCAAGACCTACAACAACACCAGCGGCATCACCTTCTTCCCAGCCAACAGCTACGCGCCGAATGCCGAGTGGTCGCGCTCCGACAATGACCGCAGGCACAAATTCGATATGCTCGGCACCTTCAAGGTCCACGGCTGGTTCGACTTCGGCACGGCCCTGTCCGCTTACTCAGGCGCCGCCGTCGATATCACGACAGGCAACGACGACAACCGCGATGGGCTGCCGCTCGATCGCCCGGCAGGCGTGCCGCGTAACTCACTGCACGGCCCCGGCTATCTCGACCTCGATCTCAATCTCGCCCGCGAGATCGCACTTAGCCACGATAAAGCGGGCCCCGTCGCCACCTTATCGGTGAATTCCTTCAACGTGCTGAATCATCAGAACGACATCACCTACGTCGGCGTTGTCAGCTCGCGCTTCTTCGGCCAGCCGGTAACTGCGCAATCGCCCCGCCGCATGCAGCTCAATCTCGAAGTGAAATTCTGAACCAACTGCAACGTTCGTAGGGCAGTAACTGATAGCAAGGCAGTGTTACAGCAAGATAGACAGCACCGCCTGACCGGCCAATCGAACCAGCCTGCAATAATTTGTCATTGTTAAAAGTCTGAACGCAGTTGGCGGCCCCTTCACTTCTATCTGCGGCCAGGTATATAGTTCTCGGTCCGAATGGATAAGCCGCCTTCCTCAAGCAACCATCCCGGATACGCAACAGCCAACCTGTCTTCGACCCCGACTCAAAGGAGCCCCCTCTTGCGCCTCTCCAGAATCGCCTACTTTGCTCTTTCGGCTGCGCTAGTCTTGCCTGCCGCGCTCTATGCTTCGCAACAGGCTCCCACCGTTAAGTCGTTGGGAACCACCAGCCTCGCGCAGGCGCATCAGCGCTCGTTAGCCGCTCAGGCCTCCTCCTCAGGTGCTCCACGCCGGGGCCTGCCATTTTTTCCTAAGCCGGGTATCTCCCGCTTTGCAAGTACATCATCCACCCCGGCCGACACGGGGCAGGCGATCGAGTTTCCCATCGTCGGTCCTGACGCAACCCAGCGTGGCTTCTCCGGAGTCGACTCCCGGGACTCGAATATCGCGAACGGGGGCGGAATAAACGGCATCGGGGAACCGCCAGATCAGGGACTAGCCACCAATGGAACGCAGATTTTCGAGGCAGTGAATGTCGCATTCCGCATCTTCACGCCGAGCGGATCGCCGCTTTCCGACGCCATCGACTTCAACGGCTTCTTCGGAGTTCCTTCACAGGACAGCGCTACAACGTTCAATGCGCTTTCCGATCCGCGTGTCTTCTTCGATCCTCAGTCCAGGCGATTCTTCCTCACCATCCTTGAGTACCAGTTCAATGGCAATACGGGCGCCTTCATTGGGTCGGAGAACCTGCTTGCTGTCAGTCAGACCAGCGATGCCACCGGCAACTACTACCTCTATTCGATCGACGCCTCCGAGAGCAAAAATCCGGCGTGCGCACACGGCTGCCTGGCCGATCAGCCACTGGTCGGTGTGAACGACGACGGCTTCTATATCTCTAACAATCTATTCTCGAATACCACCTTCGTCGGTGCACTCATCTTTGCGCTCGATAAGCAGGCTCTGATCCACAACACCACCGTTCACGGGACGGTTTACCTGCTGCCAACGGACTTCTCCGTAGAGCCGGCGTTGCCCGCCCCCGGCGCAGTCACCACGCAGAACAACGGCACTGAGTACTTCACTGAGTCGCTGGACAATGGTCCACCGGCCAACGGAAATGCGTTGCGCATTATCGCAATTACAAATACTGAAACTCTTTCCCACACAAGCCCGGCCACGATCCTCTCGGCGAGCAACTTCCCCACCGAGCCTTACTCCTTCCCACCGAACGCGGTCCAGAAGGCCGGCTCCTTTCCCCTAGGACAGCATTACGGCGATAAGGAGGAACTGCTGGCAACGGACGATGACCGTATGCTGCAGCTCTACTACGCGAACGGAAAACTGTCCACGACTCTGGAGACCGCTGTGCACGATCCGGACGAGTCTGCTCCCCGCACTGCTGCTGCGTGGTTTGTCATCACTCCGGGAGGCACCAGCTCCCATGTCACTGCTCACATCAGCCAGCAGGGATACATCGGCATCAAAAACGCCTCGGTTCTCTACCCCGCATTCGCTGTCAATGACTCGGGCCAGGGCGTGATCGGCTTCAGCTTCAGCGGAACAAACTACTTCCCGAGCACCGGATACGTGAGGTACAGCTCCGGATCTCTCGAACAGAAAATTCACATTGCTGGAGTGGGAACTGCGCCGGAGGACGGCTTCTCCGGATACCCACAGCAGGGCGGAGCAGGC
>JAOAPJ010000403.1 GCA_025462805.1 Acidobacteriaceae bacterium | reverse complement strand
TAGCTGGCCTTGGGCATCTCGAACCGGTAGCCCGCACCACGCACCGTCTTCAGGTACCGCGGGTTCTCCGGGTCCGTTTCGATCTTCTCACGGATGCGCCGCACGTAGACGTCGACCGAGCGCGGCGTGACGAACCGGGCATCACCCCACACGGCGTCGAGCAGATGATCGCGGCTGAAGACCCGTCCCGGGTGTCTCGCCAGGTAGTCCAGCAGGCGGAATTCCGTCGCCGTGGTGGTGGTGAGCTCCCCGCGCACCTTCAACTGCATCGCGCTGGCATCGATCATGACTTCTTCAAAGCTGATGACCGACGGTGTGGACGGCCGCTCAAAGCGCCGGAGAACTGCCTTTACCCGGGCGACCAGCTCCCGCATCGCGAACGGCTTGGTGATGTAGTCGTCCGCCCCCAGTTCGAGGCCCAGCACACGGTCATTCTCTCCGGCACGGGCGGTCACAAAGATGATCGGCACCGTGCTCAGCCCGGGATGTGCGCGCAGCCTGCGGCAGACGTCCAGCCCGTCGCCCCCTGGCACCATGATGTCCAGCAGAAACAGCGCCGGCGCCTGCCGCTCCGCGTCCGGAATCAGATTGGTGGGCGTTGAAAAGGTGCGAACTCCGAACCCGGCGGCCTCCAGCTGATGCTGCACTAGCCGGGAAATATCGGGATCGTCTTCAAGTACAAATATGATCTGGCTCAAGAACCTTCCTTTGTGCGACATACCGGCTGCCGCCGGTCACGCGCATACCCCGCTCAGAGTAATGCATCCCCTCTCCTGGATTAAGAAAGGACGATGAATCCCTGAGAGGACAAAGGACGATAGAGTGATACAGAAGTGTCAGATGAAGAAGAAATAGCGAATGCTATACTCCGCAAACTAGAAGACGGTTCGCAGGATGAGCCGGCGACGAGGTCCCATGTGTCTCGGGTTCCTACGATTCTGTGCATCGACGACGAAGTGCTCGGCCTCGAGATCCGAAAGGTGGTTCTGGAGCGTGAGGGCTACGTGGTCTACACCGCGTCCGACGGGCCTACCGGCATAAAGATCTTCCGTCAGAATTCAGTGGATGCAGTAGTGCTCGACTTTGCCATGCCAGGCATGAACGGTGCGGCCGTGGCGGTGGCACTGCGCGAGATCCGGCCCAACATCCCGATCCTGCTGCTCTCGGCCTACTTGACCTTGCCGGACGAGGTCCAGCGAATCGTCACCATGATTGCGAACAAGGGCGATGGTGCCCTGGCGCTGCTGCAGAACGTGAGAAAGATGCTGGAACGCAGCGGAGATTAGCATATGACGGACTCCCCCGTCGGATTACGCGAGTTCAACCGGATTGTCCGCACAACCCTGCTGGTCCCAGTCACCGTGCTGGCCCTGCTCGCCGGGCTGCTGGTCTGGCAGGTGGAGCGGGCGCTCGAACTCCGCCAGCAAACGATCGTGCTCTCCCGCTTCGTCGATCAACTCTTGACCTTACAACAGCACGCCATCGACCAGGAGACTGGGCTGCGCGCTTACCAGCTCACCGGGCTGCCCTCGGTGCTCACCCCCTACAATGCCGCGGCTCCGGACATAGAGAAGGATCTTACGTTCCTGCGCCAGCCGCCTTCCATCAGCGGCGTCTCCCCGGAAGCGGCTGCGAAGCTGGAGCAGGACCTCCGGGTGTGGCAGGCCTGGGCCAGCGGAGTGCTGTCGCAACCCGCCCCGGCTCCGGACACTGTCGCCGCCACCCTCACCCAGCAGGGCAAGACCCTGATGGATACAGTGAGGCAGGACTTCGACAGCGCGATCAGAACGGCATTGGAGCGGCGTGATGCCTCCGTAGGCGCCTTGGACAAGCGCATTAACAAATTCCTGCAATTCATTCTCGGGCTTGCACTTGCAGGCGGCGTATGCATCGGCATCTTCGCCAGCAGCCGCCTGCAGCGGGTCTCCAGCGCCTACGAGCTCGCGCTGCAGGAGCTCCAGGAGCGCAACGAAAAATTAAGCGCCAGTGAGCAGTTGCTCGCCACCACGCTTGAGTCCATAGGGGACGCGGTGATCTCGCTCGATCGCGAGGGCCGCATCCGCTTCATGAACGCGGTCGCTCAGAAGCTCAGCGGCTGGTCATTGGCGGAGGCCGCCGGCCGGCCTCTCGCCTCCGTACTGCAAATGGTTCACCAACAGACCCATCAGCCGATGGGCGACCTGCTCGACGATCTGCAGCGCTCCGGCGCCACCGAGCTCAACCAGGAAGGCACTCTGGTCTCCCGCGACGGCGCGGAGTTCGCGGTGGACGCGAAGGCCACCGTGGTGCTCGATGCCGACCGCAGGCCGGATGGCTCGGTCGTGGTCTTCCGCGACGTCACCGAGCTGCGCAAGGCCGAGGTCACCCTGATCGCCAACGAGAAGCTCGCCGTCACCGGCCGCCTCGCCGCCAGCATCGCGCATGAGATCCACAACCCGCTGGATTCTGTCGCCAACCTGCACTTCCTGATAGCGCAGGAGAGCGACCCGCATCGCCGGAGCGATTACGTCAAGCTGGCGCAGCAGGAGCTGGGCCGCACACTGCAGATCAGCCGCGCCATGCTGAGCCTCTATCGCGAGTCCCCCGTCCCGGTGCAGATCAATCTCGAAGACCTCATCGGCAGCGTCCTGCTGCTGCTGGACCGCAAGTTGCGCGACCAGAACATCCATGTCGAGCAGGGCTACACCCATCCGGTCCATGTCTACGGCTTTCCCGGGGAGCTGCGCCAGGTCTTCACCAACCTGATCGCCAATGCCGGCGAAGCTGCTGGAGCTAACGGCCATGTCCGCATCCTCGTGCGTCCTGCCAGCCCCCAGGACGGCCGCGCCGGCACCATCGTCGAGATTGCCGACAGCGGTCGCGGCATCGCGCCACACGTGGAGAAGAAGCTGTTCCAGCCCTTCATGACCACCAAGGGCGAACGCGGCACCGGCCTCGGACTCTGGGTAAGCCTGGGGATTGTGCAGAAGCACGGCGGCACAGTCCGCATCTCGAACGCCACCGAAGGCGATCTGCGGGGCGCCATCGTCCGGGTCTATCTGCCGGAGCGCTCCGCCCACGCCAAGCCGGAAGAAGAGCACGACGCGCCCCTGGTCGCGCCACCATTCCAGAGTGCCGACTACGCCCTTATAGGGAAGCCACAGCCAATTTCATAAGATCGTCCACCAGGCCGATCTCCTTCTGCACGAACGGCTCGCCATAGCGCACCCCAGCCAATTGCCCATAGTGCCGGGCCTCGGCAAAGGTGCGTTCGCGGATCTCTTCCTCCGGCACGAACAGCGCGCTTCCCTGCTCGGTATTGGCGTATTGCGACCGGTAGGCCAGCAGCGACTGGTGACGCTGCTCGACAAAGGGCGTGATGTCCACCACAAAGCTTGGCCGCACGTCCGCATACAGGCTGGCGTAGATCACCTTGTAGGGCCGGTGCGGCGCCGCTCCGGTCTCAACGCGCGCCAGCCCGCTCACGAAGCAGGCCTCGTAGCCCAGCGTGGCGGTGGTGTAGTGGTCGGGGTGCCGTCCCTGCCAGTAGGGCAGAATCACCACGCGCGGCCGCAGGTCGCGGAGCACACGCACAATCTTCAGCCGGTTCTCCCAGGTATTTTCGACCCGCCCGTCAGGGATATCCAGCGCCTCACGCCAGCGCACGCCGAGGATCTGCGCAGCCGCCGCTGCTTCGGCGGCCCGCTCGGCCGCGGAGCCACGCGTGCCCGCCTCGCCCTGGGTCAAATCCAGGATGCCTGTCTCCAGCCCCATCGCTCGCATCTTCAGCAGTGTGCCGCCGCAGGTCTGCTCGACGTCATCGCGGTGCGCGGCAATGGCCAGGATGTCAACCAGGCTGCCGGTCGCTGTCGTCATGGG
>JAOAPJ010000370.1 GCA_025462805.1 Acidobacteriaceae bacterium | reverse complement strand
GTGGTTGCGATCTACCGTGTCGCCCAGGAGGCGGTCCAGCGCGCACGTCGAGGCGTGGGCCCGACCCTGATCGACTGCAAGCCGTGGCCGCTGGAGCCCGGAACAGATCCGGTACGCCGCCTCGAGCAGGCGCTGGAACGTCGCGGGCTCGAGACGCGCAAGCTGAAGGAACGTACCCTCGCGGCCTTCCGCAAGGAACTCCACGCAGCACAGCAGCGGCAGGCTCGCTAGAGCTTCACCCGAAGATCCGCTCCGCTCATCTCTCTCGGCTGCTCGAGTCCGAGCATGCTCAGCACCGTCGGAGAGATGTCGCGCAATGAGGCACCCTCGCGCAGGCGGTACTGCGCCGCATCATCACTCACCAGGATTAAAGGCACCGGATTGGTGGTGTGCGCGGTGTGCGGACCGCCCGTAGCCGGATCGACCAGCATCTCGGCATTGCCATGATCGGCGGTGATCAGCATAGAGCCTCCGCTCTGCCGAAGTGCCGTGTAGAGCTGCCCCAGGCAAGCATCTACCGTTTCCACCCCTCGAATGGTTGGATCCAGCTTGCCCGAGTGCCCCACCATATCCGCATTGGCGAAGTTCACCACGATAAGGTTGAATGCTGTATCTGCCACTGCCTTGGTGACAACATCCGCGATGCCGCGCGCGCTCATCTCAGGCGCCAGATCGTACGTCGCCACTTTCTGCGATGGCACCATCTGGCGATCTTCGCCGGGGAATTCCTTCTCGATTCCGCCATTGAAGAAGTAAGTGACGTGCGCATACTTCTCGGTCTCGGCCACGCGCAGATTGCGAAACTGCGCGTCTGCCAGCTGGTTCGCCAGCAGGTTCTCCATGGACTCCGGCAGCAGGATCATCGGTACCTTGAATTGCCTGTCATACTGCGTCATCGAGAGATAATGCAGGTTCTTCGGCACCTCGGTACGCGGGATGGTGCGGTCCAGATCGTCGGCTCCGGGCAGTTCGCGGCCGCCCCGCGCGGTCAGCCCGCTCTCCCGCGCCAGCACACGCGTGATCTGACGCACGCGATCGGCGCGATAGTTGAAGCAGATGCAGACGTCCTCATCGCGCACCTGGCTCACAGGTGCGCCGCCCGCGTCGGTCACAACGAACGGCATCACGAACTCATCCGTGATTTCCTGGCTGTAGCTCTCCTTCACGCGAGCGACGGCATCGCTGTAGGCGCCACCCTCGGCAGCTCCCTTCACCATCGCGTCAAAGGTGAGCCGCTCGCGCTCCCAGCGGCGATCGCGATCCATCGCGTAATAGCGGCCGCTCACCGTGGCAAGTTGGCCGACGCCAACCTCATGCATCGCGCGGCCAAGCGCCTCAAGGTAGCGAACGCCGCTGGTGGGCAGTGTGTCTCGCCCATCGAGAAATGCGTGCACAAAGACGCGCTCCGCTCCGCGCATCTTGGCTGCACGCAGCAGTGCGTGCAGGTGTGCCTGTTGCGAGTGAACGCCGCCATCGGAAACCAGCCCCAGCAGGTGCAGTTGCCGTCCACCCTCGCATGCGCGGTCGATAGCCCGCACGATCTCCGGGTGCTGATAGAAGGATCCATCCGCGATCATGGCGTCGATGCGTGTGATGTCCATGGACACGACGCGTCCCGCGCCGATGTTCAGGTGGCCCACTTCACTATTGCCCATCTGACCGTCCGGCAGTCCTACGAAGTGGTCCGAGGCATGGAGCAGTGTGTTGGGAAAATCACGTAGCAGGCGGTCGTAATTCGGCTTGCGTGCCTGGGCGATTGCGTTTGCTGCGCTCTCCGCGCGGTATCCCCATCCATCAAGGATGGCCAGCACTAAAGGCTTGGGCATGCTGCGGTCTTTGTCTCCTCTGACTCTGGTGCGCGAGCATCACGCTTGTTCTTGGCTCTTCAGCGTTGATAGTACAGCAGCGGCAGCACGTAGACCGCGCAGCGCACGCGACAGAACAGGCACAAACGCGGCCTTGCATCCTCGGCTTCCGCACGCTTTCCTTCGTGCTCTTCGAGCGCCTGCGCATCGATCCGGTATGGCCACCAAAAGCTTTGGGCCGCCGGTAAGCAGTCACTCACGGCGGCCCAAGTGCTGCAGTCCAGGTCCTAGTTCTGCGGCGGCTTCTGCGTTGTCGTACCCGTGCTTGACCCGGTCGGAGGCTTGCTGGGAGAAGCGCTCGTGGCGCCGGGGCCCGAAGTGCCTGCTCCTGGCGATCCCGCCCCGGCAGGACCACTGCCCGGTGCACCGGCTGGTGCATGTTCCTCTTGATACTTCTTCTGTGCCGCCTCGATCTCCGGACGATGCTTTTCAATCGCATCGCGGCCTACCTGACGACCCTTCTGCTGGGATGCAGCGACACTATCGCCCAAGATCGACGGCATCGACTGCAGAACTCGTTGTCCGGCGGGCGTGCGATAGAACGCAATCGCCTTGTCAGCATCTTCCTGTGACAGATACTTGGCGTAGATCGGCTGCATCATGGTGGTGTAATCGATGCCGTTGATACCGGTCTGCACATCCGTCCACACATCCTCAGGGATGAAGGGCGCTGCCTGGCGGTTCATCGAGATCATCTGCGACCAGTTCCGGTCTTCCATCTTCTTGTAGCCCATCAGGTCCAGCAGCTCTTTGGTCTGCTCCGTCGTGAGGGGGTGGGCCGGCGGCGGGGGCGCGTTGGGGTCCAGCGTCGAGATACCGGCACCGCCTGCTCCCGGAGGGGGCGTCGCCTGCGCGGCCGGGCTCTTGGCGGCAGTACCGCTCTGGGCTCCAGTGCCGCTCTGGGCTGGCGTGGTCTTGCTCGAGGTTGCGCTGCTTTGGGCGAAGGCGCTGCCCACAGGCAACACCAGGAGAAGTCCGCAAAGGGCGGAGGGAACAACCTTCATCAGAACACTCTTTCCGGCGCGGCGCCTCTGCCCGCGCCCTTGGCTATTCGTCACAGTTCACAGACTCGATACCGAGGAACTCCGCTGCCTGTCCCAGTTCCTCTTCGATCCGCAGTAGCTGGTTGTACTTGGCGATCCGGTCTGTACGCGATGCAGATCCGGTCTTGATCTGCCCGGCTCCCGTTCCCACCGCCAGATCGGCGATAAATGTGTCCTCAGTCTCACCGCTGCGGTGCGAGATGATCGATGTGTAGCCATACCGCCGGGCGAGTTCAATCGCCTCCAGCGTCTCGCTCACCGTGCCAATCTGGTTCACCTTGATCAGAATGGAGTTGGCAACCCCCTCCTCAATACCGCGCTGCAGCCGCTCCGTGTTGGTAACGAACAGATCGTCTCCTACCAGTTGGATGCGGCCACCCAGCTTCTCTGTCATGCGCTGCCAGCCCGCCCAGTCGTCCTCGGCCAGACCGTCCTCGATGGAGATGATCGGGTACTGGCGCACCCAGTCGGCCCAGAAGTCAGCCATCTGCTCGCTGGTCTTCTCGCTCTTGTCCGACTTCTTGAACACGTACTTGCCGCTCGCCTTGTCGTAGAACTCACTGGCAGCAGGATCGAGCGCCAACGCAACGTCCTCGCCCGCCTTGAAGCCAGCCTGTTCGATCGCCTCGAGAATCACCTCGATCGCTTCGACATTTGATTTGAGAGACGGCGCAAAGCCGCCCTCGTCACCCACGGCCGTGTTGTAGCCCTTCTTTTTCAGCACGCCCTTCAATGTGTGGAAGATCTCGGCGCCCCAGCGCAGTGCATCAGCGAAACGCTCGGCTCCCACCGGCATCACCATGAACTCCTGGAAGTCCACGTTGTTATCCGCGTGGGCGCCACCATTGATGATGTTCATCATGGGGGTCGGCAGGATGCACGCATTGACCCCGCCCAGGTAGCGATAAAGGGGTGTCTTCAGCGCCAGGGCGGAGGCGCGTGCGCAGGCCATGGACACGGCCAAGATCGCATTCGCTCCGATCCGTCCTTTGTTCTCCGTACCGTCGATCGAGATCATGGTCGCGTCGATCAGGCGCTGGTTGGAGGCATCCATTCCCTTCAGCTCGGGCTCGAGGATGCTCTCGACGTTCTCCACGGCCTGCAACACGCCTTTGCCCAGGTAGTGCGACTTGTCCCCATCGCGCAGTTCCACTGCCTCGTGCTCCCCAGTGGAGGCGCCGCTCGGAACCGCAGCACGGCCGACCGTGCCATCCGTCAGCACCACATCTGCTTCCACCGTAGGGTTTCCGCGCGAGTCTAGAATCTCCCGCGCGCGTATCTGCGCTATCTCCGTCATATCGCTCCTTGTGATTTGGTGCCGCAAGCGGTCGTTCAACTTCGGGCGGCGGTCCACCTGTATCGGCTCGCCGGTTACCCCGCCGATCGTGCTGATCCAGTGACTCATGTGTGGGCTTCGGTTGGCAGTGTGACCTTCAGGTCTCGACCGGCAAAGGCCTGCTGCCTGCCCGTCGAGACGCGACTTGGCAAGTCTAACAAAGGCAGAGAGCATGCGAGTTGAACGCGCGGCGATCCCGCTTCCCCTCGGG
>JAOAPJ010000368.1 GCA_025462805.1 Acidobacteriaceae bacterium | reverse complement strand
GCGATGGCGCGCGCGGGCGACGTGGTCAACCGCCTGCTGAGCTACGCCTTTGCCGGGTCGGGGTTCGTCTTCGGCGAGTTCGGCAAGCAGCACTCCTCCTTCGGCTCGATCATTGCTTTCCAGGTGCTGCCGACGATCATCTTCATCTCGGCGCTGTTTGCGGTGCTGTATCACCTGGGCATCATGCAGATCGTGATCCGCGGCTTTGCCTGGGGCATGCAGCGGACGATGCGGATCTCCGGCGCGGAGTCGCTGAACGTCGCGGCATCGATCTTCATGGGACAGACGGAGGCGCCACTGTCGATCCGGCCCTTCTTGCCAACGCTGACGCGGTCGGAGTTGATGACGGTGATGACCAGCGGGATGGCACATGTGTCGGGCGGCATCATGGCGGCGTACATCCTGCGCGGGATCGAGGCGAAGCATCTGCTGGCAGCGGTGATCATGACGGCACCGGGCACGATCCTGGTGGCGAAGATGCTGGTGCCGGAGGCAGAGATTCCCGACACGCTGGGACATGTGCACCTGCCCGAGGCGGAGGAGCACAAGGAAGAAAACCTGATCGGCGCGATTGCGCGCGGCACGATCGACGGCGGGCGGCTGGCATTCAATGTGGGCATCATGCTGATCTCGTTCGTTGCGCTGGTAGCGATGGCGAACGGCATGATCGGCGGCGTGCACAACTGGTTGAGCCCGCACCATATTCCCTTCCCCACGTCACTGGACCAGATACTGGGCTGGGTCTTCGCGCCGATTGCCTGGCTGATCGGCATTCCCTGGCATGCGGCACCGGTGGTCGGCGGCCTGCTGGGGACGCGCATGGTGATCAACGAGCTGATCGCCTTTTCGAACCTGGGCGCGCTGAAGGGGTCGCTCGATCCGCGCTCCTTCACCATTGCCACGTTTGCGTTGTGCGGCTTCGCGAATATCAGCTCGATCGGCATCCAGATCGGGGGCATCGGCGCGCTGATCCCGGAGCGGCGCAATGAGCTGGCGCGGCTGGGGCTGCGCGCGATGCTGGCGGGGACGATGGCGAACCTGATGTCCGCTTCGATCGTTGGTATTTTGCTGCAGTAGCCGCAGGCGTTGTTCTGCTCCAGCAGCGGCGGTTGCGATACCCTTGCCCGAATATCCGGAGGCAGCATGGCGCCTGCACTTTCCAAGGAAGACGCTTCGATCGAAGACGACCTGGCGCGGATCGCGCGGCAGGAGCGCGAACTGCAGTGGAGCTCGTTCAACGAGGAGGACGCGTGGCAGCTGGGCTCAACGCTGCGGGAGCTTGCGGCGGAGCGTCAACTGGGCATTGTGATCGATATACGGCGCTTTGGACCGCATCTCGGCAGCCAGGCGGGGGCGCCACTGTTCTATGCAGCGATGCCGGGCACGTCGCCGGACAACGCAGAGTGGGCGCGGCGCAAGGCGAATACGGTGGCGCGACTGTCTCGCAGCAGCTATGCGGTGGGGCTCTTGCTCAGGGCGCGTAACTCCAACTTGCAGGAGAAGTATGGGCTGCCCGCGAGCGATTACGTGAGCCACGGCGGTGCGTTTCCGATCGCGCTGATCGGTACGGGTGTCATCGGATGCGTGACGGTCTCGGGGCTGGCGCAGCGCGACGATCATGAGCTGGTGGTCGAGGCGATGTGCCTGGAACGCAACCGCCAATACGCGGAGCTGCGGCTGCCCGAGCTGGACTAGCGAAAGTTGCGGCGCGCCTGCGATCGCTTACCAGTCGTTCTTTTGAACAGGCTTGGGCGGCTTGCCAGACTTGCCGGCCAGGATCCAGTCGAGACGGCTGCGGATGTCGCGCTCGCGGGCCTCGCCTTCAATGCGGCCAACGACGTCGCCGTTCTCGTCGAGCACCAGTGTGGCGGGCACGATTTCGCCGAGCTGAAGCTGCTTGAGCGTGTCCATGGACGCGCCGGTCCAGACCGGGATGTGGAGGCCGCGCTTCGCGATCATGGCGGGGATCTTCGCACGCGCGGCGGGCTGATCGATGGAGATGGCGATGAAGGTCACACCCTTCGCCGCATAGGCATCGGCCATCTTCTGCAGGAGCGGCATCTCTTCGCGGCAGGGCCCGCACCAGGTGGCCCAGAAGTTCACGACGGCGGGATGCCCGCGCAGCTCGCGCAGTGCGTGCGCACTGCCGTCAAGGGCGGTGAGCGAGGCAGCCGGTTCCGGCACGGCGGCGCGGCTGGGAATCGCGAGCAAGAGCGCGAAGGCAGTGCATAGAGAGAGAACAGCTTGGAGTCGTGCTTGCATTTCCACCCTTTGGCCGATGGCCGAAATCGTGATGCGCAGGCATGATTCCACACGTTCGCTATGAAGAAAATACTTTTCCTTCTCGCCGCTTGCGTTCTTGGCTCTCTCGGTTCCGCGCCCGCGATCGCACAGGGCTGTCTTGCGGTCCACACCAACCAGCCGATGCTTGGGGGGCTGTGCAGCGGTGGCGTGGAGCCGCCGCATGGATTCTTCCGCCATCCGCTGACGGTGGAGATCGACTGGCGCTCGTTCAGCTCGCATCGGCACT
>JAOAPJ010000349.1 GCA_025462805.1 Acidobacteriaceae bacterium | reverse complement strand
CTATGCGTTGGCGGGGCGGGTGGCCGGGACATGGACGGGCGAGCGAAGGCTATCGAGCAGACTAGCGATGGCTGCGTCGTACAGGGGGGAGCTGTCGTTGCGGCCCAGGGTGGCGGCGGTGGCGCGCGCGGCTGCTCCGAGTGAGCGGCGCAGATCCTCCTGCTGGTAGAGCGAGAGGATCGCTTCGGCCAGCAGCTCCGCGTGAAAGGGTGGAACAACGATGCCATCGCGACCGGGCGTCAGCAGTTCCGAGGAACCGCAGTGCGTGGTTGCAATGCAGGGGACTCCGTTGGCCATCGCCTCGAACAGCGCCATGCCGAAGCCATCATCGACCGAGGGCAGCACGAAGACATCGCAGCGTTGATAGAAGTCGTTGATATCTGGAACGTAGCGGATGGTTTCCACGTTTGAGAGCCGCGAGAGCCGTTCGCGCAACGCAGGGAAGCGTGACAGGTCGGCGTCCGTGCGGATCAGCAGCCGTGCCTGGGGGAGCGCAAGCCTCTCCCACGCATCGAGCAGGTACAGGTAGCCCTTTCGCACGGGATCTCCGCCGACGACTCCGACGGTGAACTCGGAGTGCCGCTCCGGGTGCGTCTGCTCCGGGAAGCGGCAGCGGCCGAAGAGTGGAGCCTTCACAATCTTGCTGCGGATCTCCTCAGGGAATGTGGCGCGGGAGTACTCCGAGGGGACGAGGATGCGCTCCGCTTCGTCGTACTCGGCCACTTGGCGATCGCGGAACCAGGCGGGCTGACGGCGATAGGGAACGCCCAGCTTTTCCGACTCGGTTTCGACGATCGTCTGCTGGAAGTCGACGTGCGGACAGGCGCGGTCCAGCGCGAAGCGCGCGCCGCGTCGCTTTGCTGCACGGCCGGTCGTGATGGATGCAGTGGCCCAGCCGATGAAGAGATCGCCTGGGCGGATGACTGCGGCAACGGAGTGATCGTAGAGCCAGGAGTCTGCGTTGAGCGCTGCCGTGCCGGCGGGCAGATGCAGAAAGTGCATTGCCGTTTGCAAAGCGGAGGGAACCAGCGTCAGTGCGACGGAGTTGTCCAGCCGGCTGAAGTAGCGTCTCGGGGCAGAGCTGTAGATGCGAACGCTCGCACCATGCTTCACCAGCGCATTTGCCAGCATGGCGGAGTGGAACGGCCGCGTGGTGGAGACCGCTACCTGCATATCCGGCAGGGTAGCATGGCAGCATTGCGGGCGACCTAGTGTCTCCGCTTAGGATAGACGTCGGTATTCAGATTGAAATCAATGAGGAGTGATCGGGTGATTGAACCAGGCCGGGCGGGCAGCAGTTGTGGTTTCAGCTTTTCGAGGGGGTTGAGTATCACTGGCTGCATCGTTCTGTTCCTCGCAACCCTCTCTGTGACGGTGTTTGCGCAGCAGCGGCCACCTGCGGTGCCGCTCATCGCTCATGACCCTTATTTCAGCGTCTGGTCGATGAACGATCACCTGACAGATGGGCCAACGCGTCACTGGACAGGCAAACCACAGCGGCTGAGCGGTATCGTCCGCATTGATGGCAAGCCGTTCCGCTATATGGGGGACCAACCGCGCGATACACCCGCCCTGCCGCAGACTGGCCTCACCGTCACCGCGACGCACACCATCTACAAATTCGCCGGGGAGGGATTGGATCTGACCCTGACTTTCTTCACTCCTGCCTTCCCGCAGGAGCTAGATCTGCTGTCCCGGCCGGTGACGTACCTGAGCTGGAAGGTGGCGAGCGCCGACGGCAAGACACATGATGTGTCGCTGCTGTTGGATGTGAGCCCGATGCTGGCGGTGAATGAGGACAATCAGGCGGCGACCTGGGGGCGGCTACGCACCGCTTCCTTGGACGAGTTGCATCTGGGCTCGCGCGACCAGCGCGTGTTGAACCGCTCGGGAGACGATCTGCGTATCGACTGGGGATACTTCCGCCTCTGCGTGCCGCGCGCGGAAGCCGTGCAGAGTGTGCTGTCCGTCGAGGCGACGGACATGTTCGTGGAGAAGGGGAGACTTCCTGTGAACGACGACGCTGCGATGCCGGAGACTCCGCGCGACGGCGCGGCGCATGCGGCGGTGGTGTTCGCCCTCGGCCAAGTTGCTAGCTTGCCGGTCGAGCGGCATGTCCTGCTCAGCTATACCGAGGGCTACGCAATCGAGCTGATGCAACGGAAGCTGCGGCCGTATTGGCAACGCAATAACCTGCCGGTTGCCGACATGCTGGAGGCAGCGGAGCACGAGTACCGCGATCTGGAGCGGCGCGGGAAGCAGTACGACACTGAGTTACACGACGACCTGGTACGTGCCGGCGGGGAGGACTATGCCGGTCTGGCCATCCTGGCGTATCGGCAGACGCTGGCTGCACACAAGCTGGTGGCGGACTGGAATGGCACACCTTATCTCTTCGCCAAGGAGAATTTCTCGAACGGCGATATTGCCACCGTGGATGTGCTCTATCCCTCGGCGCCCTTTTTCCTCTTCTTCAACCCACGGCTGCTGGAGGCGCAGATGACGCCGGTGATGGACTATGCCGCGTCCTCGCGCTGGCATTTTCCGTTCGCGCCGCATGACCTGGGACGCTATCCACTGGCTGACGGCCAGGAGTACGGCGGCGGCGAGCGGACCGAAGAGGACCAGATGCCGGTGGAGGAGAGCGGGAACCTGCTGATCCTGGCGGCGGCGCTCGACCGGGCTGAGCCTGACCATCATTATGCGGAGAAGTACTGGCCCCAGCT
>JAOAPJ010000308.1 GCA_025462805.1 Acidobacteriaceae bacterium | reverse complement strand
CGGCAGGAATGTGGCAGTGATCTCGCGGCGTGCCGCGCAGGCGGCGTGGCCCGGACAGAGCGCGCTAGGAAAGACCTTCCGCCGCGGGCTCGGCGAAGGAGATCCGATCACGGTCATCGGTATCGTCGCGGACGTCCATGCCGTCGATCTAAGCAAGGCGCCGCCCGCCATGGTGTACGTGCCGCTGACCTTCCGCTCCGACCGCACCGGCTCTTTCGTCCTGCGCGCCAGCACCGATCCCGCAGCGCTGGCCGATGCGATCCGCCGCGCCCTCTGGAGCGTCGATGCACAGGTCGCCGTGCCCGAGGTGCGCACCATGGAGACCATCGTCAACGGCTCACTCGCCGCACGCAATTTTCAATTGCACCTGCTGCTCGCCTTCGCCGGCAGCGCGCTGGTGCTGGCCGCGCTCGGCATCTACGGTGTGGTGGCCTACTCCGCCATGCAGCGCACACGCGAGATCGGCATTCGCATCGCACTCGGCGCGCAGAGAGCGCAAATCTATAGCCTTGTCGTTCAGGACGGCGTGACACCGGTCCTGATCGGCACCATCGCCGGCGTAGCGATCTCCGCCCTGGCGGCACGCGCCATGGAGCGGCTGCTCTATGGCGTTGGCTCCTTCAACATGTCCGTCGCCTGCGCCGCAGTCGGCATCCTGCTGGTCATCGGCGGATTGGCCAGTCTGCTGCCGGCCCGGCGTGCCACGCGCATCGATCCGGTGCGGGCGCTCCGCGCCGAGTAGCGCAACGCCTGCACGCTAGAGGATGTACCGCGACAGATCCTGGTTCTTCACGA
This sequence comes from Acidobacteriaceae bacterium, assembly GCA_025462805.1. Next base: position 2,473 of record JAOAPJ010000308.1, on the reverse strand, counting down.
TGGTCGCCACCATCTGCTGCACGTACGACGGATCGACCACGACCACCTTCTCCACGCCGTGCTCGGTCGTGCGCTCCACCACCGGCAGCGGCACCGTAGCACCCATGCCGTCGGCGGAGGCAGCGCCCAGGTCCACCACACCCTCAGCCGTCTTCTGACCCTTCTGCAGGTCCGGCGCCAGGAAGCTGATCTCGTCCAGCACGCGCTCCATGATCGTGTGCAGCCGGCGCGCTCCAATGTTCTCCGTCGCCTCGTTCACGCGAAACGCAAACTGCGCCATCTCTTCCAGCGCCTCGCGCGTGAACTCGAGCTTCAGCCCCTCGGTCTCGAGTAGCGCCGCGTACTGCTTGGTCAGCGACGACTTCGGCTCGGTCAGGATGCGGATGAAGTCCTCCACGGTGAGCGAGTGCAGCTCGACGCGGATAGGAAAGCGCCCCTGCAGCTCCGGGATCAGATCGCTCGGCTTGGAGACGTGGAAGGCGCCCGCGGCGATGAATAGGATGTGGTCCGTGCTCACCATCCCATAGCGGGTATTCACCGTCGTGCCTTCGACGATCGGCAGGATATCCCGCTGCACGCCTTCACGGCTGATGTCCGGTCCGTGTCCGCCCTCGCGCCCGGCCACCTTGTCGATCTCGTCCAGGAAGATGATCCCCGAGTTCTCGACGCGCTCAACGGCAATCCGGTTCACCTGGTCCTGGTCGATCAGGCGCCCTTCCTCTTCCTGCACCAGGTACTCGAACGCCTCGCTCACCTTCATCTTGCGCTTCTTGGTGCGCTGTCCAAACAGGCCGGGCAGGATGTCGCGCAGGTTGACGTCCATCTCCTCGGTGCCCTGATTGGAGATGATCTCGAAGCTTGGCGTGTTGCGCTCGCGCACGTCGATCTCCACCGTGCGATCGTCCAGCTTGCCCTCACGGAACTGCTGGCGCAGCTTCTCGCGTGTGCGCTGCACGCTGTCATGCGCCTCTTTGGCGGACGGGTTCGCTGCCTCCGTACCCGCAGCGCCTGCGCTCCCGATGTCGATCACCTTGCTATCGGCTTCGGGCTTGCTCTCCGTCTGCTTGGCCGTCGGCGTGGGCAGCAGCAGATCCAGCAGCCGCTCCTCCGCGTTCAGCTCTGCCTTGTCTTCGACCTCTTCCAGGCGCTCCTCGCGCACCATGTCGATCGCGATCTCCACCAGGTCGCGGATCATCGATTCCACATCGCGCCCCACATAGCCGACCTCGGTGAACTTCGAGGCCTCCACCTTCAGGAAGGGTGAGTTGGTCAGCTTCGCCAGCCGCCGCGCAATCTCCGTCTTGCCCACCCCGGTCGGGCCGATCATGATGATGTTCTTCGGCATGATCTCTTCCGCGAGATCGGGCGGCAGCTTCTGCCGCCGCATGCGATTGCGCAGCGCAATCGCCACCGCGCGCTTGGCCGCGCGCTGCCCCACGACGTACTTGTCCAGCTCCGCCACGATCTGCCGTGGGGTCAAATCATCCAGCGCCAGCTCCTGGTCCTCGGCCGTGCCTGGTAGATAAATCGCCATATGCCCCTGTACTCCCTCCGGGCGGTCGCGCCCTTCTCACAATGAGTTAGGCGCTTAGCTCTTCTGTCGTGATCTGGTCGTTGGTGTAAATGCAGATCTGGCCGGCGATACGCAGGCTCTTCTCTGCAATCTCTCGTGCGCCCATCTCCGTGTTCTGCATCAGTGCGCGCGCTGCGGCCAGCGCATAGCTGCCGCCCGAACCGATGGTCGCGATCCCCTCATCCGGCTCGATCACGTCCCCGGAGCCGCTGATGAAAAAGGTCTGGTGGACATCGGCGACCACCAGCAGCGCCTCCAGCGAACGCAGCATCTTGTCGGTGCGCCAGTCCTTGGCCAGCTCCACCGCCGCCCGCCCCAGGTTCCCGGCATACTGCTCCAGCTTGCCCTCGAAGCGGCTGAACAGCGAAAAGGCATCGGCCGTGGACCCGGCAAAGCCGGCCAGGATCTTGTCCTGGTAGAGGCGGCGGATCTTCTTGGCCGAATGCTTGATCACGCTATCCCCCAGCGTGACCTGCCCGTCGGCCGACATCACGACGCTCTTGCCGCGGCGCACACATATAACGGTTGTGGAGCGGATCCGGCGGCCGTTCGACAGAGAAAGTGAACCCATTTCGGGATCGCGGGCTTTGCTTGTGGAAAACCGCCGCGGAGACCCCGCTGGCGGCGTGAAAACTGGCTGGCTCATGCTCCCTTCACTATACGCCCCGCCTTCGGTCACTCCCTCTTTCTCGCCATCCGGACGACACCGATTCGTAACTCGCCCGGGCAGGCTGCTGCGCTATGCTTGCACCTGGATCGAGGAGGGAGGCGGCTGCCGCTCTCCACATCCGACGCAGGATCCGAGGAAGCCCCGAGGCACCGATGTTCGGTATTACTGTGCGAGAGACTCAACTGCTCAGTGGCATATCCGTGGTCCTGGCCATGGGCGCTGCGGGCGTT
>JAOAPJ010000265.1 GCA_025462805.1 Acidobacteriaceae bacterium | reverse complement strand
GCGCTGAAGATCGTCTCCTGCTTGATGTCGGGCTGAACTAATATCAGGGTTCCACCGGTGTAGAAGACAGTCTTCTCGGCGGGCTGCTTGATGTAGGCCGCCATGGATGTGGACCCGCCGCTGCGCTCGAAGTAGATGGTGCCGCTTTGAATATCGTGCTCATTGACAACCGACTGCAAAACGTCCCATTTGAAGTCGGCTTGCGTGCTCTGGAACCTGCCGGAGGCCGCATCCATCTGCGCCATCACCTTGGCCGTATCGCATCCCTGCGCCTGCGCAGCCTGCGCGACGCACAAGACAGCACAGGCCACAGCCGCAGACAACATCTTCCATCGCTTCACTGATTTTTCCTCTCGTTTAAAGGTCTTCCTATGAGCGCCTCGCTAGTTAGTGCCGCGCCCACACCTTATAACTCTCCACTCTGCCGCTGGAGTCCTTCTGCGCCTGCCATCGTTCAATCAAGACCCGCCCTGCTACTGGCGTAATGCTCTCCTCGAATTCGGCACGCAGCTTGTCATCGTTAGCCGTCTCTGGCACCTGGTCTGTTCCGACTTCGAAGGTGAAGCGCCCGTCTGGTCCGGCGTGTACCAGCACTCCGTGCCCGCGGGAGGTAGGCTCTTCTGGACGGTCATGGAAGTTGATGAACCGCGGCGAGACGAACAGGAACACGAGGATCAGCGTCACCATGACGTCGTAGTGGAAGCTGCCCCGCTGATATGTCCAGAATAAGTAGCTCTTTAATAACTTCATCTTGCGTCCTTCCCTCGCTTTTCGATGATGATCTCGCCGCCCATGTACGGCACCAGCACCTCGGGAATCCGTACCGTTCCGTCCGCCTGCTGATAATTCTCCAGTATGGCCAGCCAGGTGCGACCGATGGCCAGCCCGCTACCGTTCAACGTATGGACGAACTCGGACTTGTTTTTGCCGCCGGGCCGGTAGCGAATGTTGGCGCGCCGCGCCTGAAAGCCCTCGAAGTTGCTGCAGGAGGAGATCTCGCGATAAAGCCCCTGCCCGGGAAGCCAAACCTCCAGATCGTAGGTCTTGGTCGCCGAAAAGCCCATATCTCCAGCACAGAGGAGCATCCGGCGATAGGGCAGCCTAAGCCGCTCCAGGATCGTCTCTGCGTCTCGGGTCAGCCGCTCATGCTCAGTGTCTGAGTCCTCGGGACGCGCAAACTTCACCAACTCCACCTTTTGAAACTGATGCTGCCGGATGATCCCGCGCACGTCCTTTCCATAGGACCCGGCCTCGGCGCGGAAGCAAGGCGTGCTTGCCGTCAGAGAGATGGTCAGGTCCGCTTCATCGAGCACCTCGTCACGAAACAAATTCGTGACCGGCACCTCGGCCGTGGGAATCAACCAGTAGTCATTCTCTCCGTATTGGCCGGTTTTGACGTCATTCCCGTCGCCGCAGCGGAAAAGGTCGTCGGCGAATTTGGGCAACTGTCCGGTACCAAACAGAGAGCGGCTGTTGACCATCAGCGGCGGCAGCACCTCCCGGTAGCCATGCTCACGCGTGTGTACGTCGAGCATCCAATTCGCGAGCGCGCGTTCCAGGCGGGCACCCTGGTCCCAATACACGGCAAATCGCGCGCCGGAGAGCTTGGCAGCGCGCTCCAAGTCCAGGATGCCAAGGGCTTCGCCCAGTTCCCAGTGCGGACGTGGGCCAAAGTCAAATTGCGGCTTGACGCCCCAATGCTTTTCCTCCACGTTGTCCTGCTCGGAAGTGCCGGCGGGTACACAATCCTGTGGCAGATTCGGGATGCTGGCGAGGATCGACCGAAGTTCTTCATCGCTTTCGGCGGCCGCTGCCTCAAGCTGGTCGATCTTCTCTTTCAACTGGCGGGTCTGCTCCATCAGAACTGACGCATCTTCCTTTGCGCGCTTACGACGACCCACCTCCTCACTCAGCGCATTGCGCTGGGCTTTGAGCGTCTCCGCATCTGTAATGCGCTCACGACGCTCCACATCCATCGCGCGGAAGTTCCCGAGCATGGCCCCGGGATCCTGCCCTCGTGCGCGTAGCTTGTCCTCAATTAAAGCCAGGTTGGCTCGAACGAACTGCAGATCGTGCATAGATGTTCCTATGGTACTGGACAGCCGCTCCGGTGCAGGCCACCAGGACGCCGCGCGCGTCACCACCGCAGCGCGCGCAACGCTCCACCCCATCGCAACAGATTTGGTATCAACAGGGGGACGACATCGCCCGCCTTGCGTGTGCGCACCCGTCTCGCGGCGCATCCTACAGAGTGATATGCCCATTGGGTCTCCCATTCCCCGGCGGCGCTTCGGCAAGTCTGACGTGCAAGTATCCGCCCTTGGCTTGGGCGGGCATCATTTGGGCAACGCGAGCGACCAGGAGACGGCCGTTAAGATCGTCCATCAAGCGCTTGACGCAGGCGTGAGCTTCTTCGACAACTGCTGGGAGTACAACCGCGGAAAGTCCGAAGACTGGCTTGGCAAGGGCCTGAAGGGCCGGCGGGACAGCGCCTTCCTGATGACGAAGGTCTGCACCCATGGCCGGGACGGTTCCCTAGCCATGCAGATGCTGGAGCAGAGTCTGCGCCGGCTGCAGACTGATCATCTCGATCTGTGGCAGGTTCATGGCGTCAGTTTTCAGAACGATCCTGCCCTCTTCATCCGCTCAGGCGGAGCTGCGGAAGCGCTACGGAAGGCTAAGGAGAGTG
>JAOAPJ010000351.1 GCA_025462805.1 Acidobacteriaceae bacterium | reverse complement strand
TGCTGAACTTCGCCATCGGCAGCGGCGGCTTCCCAGGTACGACTGACTCGAGCACGCCGAGCACCGGAACCATGCTGGTGGACTACGTGCGCGTGTACCAGTCCTCCACCACGATCAACTCGAGCGTGTGGTACGCGGTAAGCAACCAGAACAGCGGGTCCTGCGTAGACGACAGCGGCGGCGGCACCGCCACTGGCACTGCCGTGCAGCAGTGGGCCTGCGCCGGCGGCAACACCAACCAGCAGTGGCAGTTCACGCCGACGGACAGTGGCTACTACAGGGTGACCAGCCGGAACGCGCCCGAGGTATGGGATGTGACCGGCGGCAACGCAGCGACCGGAAGTGGCGTGAAGATCCAGCTATGGAGCTACGGAGGAGGCAACAATCAGCAGTGGATGCCGGTCTCGCTCGGCAACGGGCTGTACAAGCTGGTGGCGCGCAACAGCGGGCTCTGCCTGGATGTCCCCGGGGCCTCTACTTCGAACGGAGTGCAACTGCAGCAGTACACCTGCAACGGCACCGGCGCACAGGCCTGGTTGCTGACGCAGCAGCCGTAGCGGCTGCGCTCGACAGCATCTTCTGGTTGGGACCAAGAGGTGGCGCAGGAGGGTACTCCTAGTGCAGGACTCTCAGTGCCGCCTCTATTGTGCCTGCGCGCGCATGGAAGTGCTGGTAGATGGCCTCGGCCACCTTCTTCGCCACCACAGCCGTCAGCGCCTCAAACGAGGCCTGCTCTACCGCACGCTGCGAGCCGAAGTGCTGGACCAGCCGGGTTCGCGTGCGTGCGCCGACTCCCGGGATGGCGAGCAATTCCGAGTGGCGATCCCGGATCTCGCGGCGCTTGCGATGGTAGGTGACCGCAAATCGGTGCGACTCGTCACGAATGCGCTGGATCAGGTGCAGCACCGGCGAGCGGCGATCGAGCACGATGGGCTCGTCCTCCTGCCCATAGAGGTAGATCACCTCTTCGCGCTTGGCGATCGAAGCCAGCGGCTGCGTGGTCATGCCCAGCTCTTCGAGCGCCGCCGCGGCTGCGTGGAGCTGGCCGAGGCCGCCGTCGATCAGGATCAGCGAGGGCATCTCTCGGGGCTCGCGGCTGCGCTCTGCTGATGGCTTCTTGCCGTTTGCGGGCGGTGCAGGTTCGGTAGAGCGTGATTCGGCGTCGCTGGCTCGCTCGATCTCCCTGAGGCTCGCACCTTGCAGAATGCGCCGATACCGGCGGCCGACGATTTCGCGCATGGAGGCAAAGTCGTCCACGCCGGTGACCGTCTTCACCTGGAACTTGCGGTAGTCCGCCTTCTTCATCGCGCCGTTCTCCCAGACCACCATGGACGCGACGGTCTCCGCCCCCTGGATGTGCGAGATGTCGAAGCACTCGATGCGCCGCGGCAGCTCGGGCAGGACCAGCAGATCCTGCAGCGACTCCTGAATCGCCTTTTGCGAGGGCTGCAGGACGCGGAAGCGCTGGTCATAACTCTGCTTCGCGTTCTGGCCGACCAGGTCGACCAGCGATCGCTTCTCTCCGCGTTGCGGCGCGGCGATCTCGACGCGATGGCCGGTGCGCTCCGCCAGCAGATGACACAGCGCGTCGCGATCCGGGAAGTCCACCGGCACCAGGATGGAGCGCGGCACATACTGCTGATCGATGTAGAGCTGCTTCAGAAGGGCAGAGAAGAACGCGGGCGCGTGAAAAGGGCCCGTCGGCTCACCGGCGCTCTCGTCAGTCCCTTCGTCCGCCGCCTGCGGAAACTCCGGCAGCTCTTCCCAGAAGAGGTCGCGGCGGTCGACAATCTTGCCGCCGCGCATATGGAAGAGGTTGACTGCCAACATGTCGTTTTCGAAGTGGTAGCCGAACACGTCCGCGTCATCGCTCTCCGCTGTCGCGATACGCTGCTTCTCCTGCACCTGATTCACGGTGATCAGCAGATCGCGGTACTTGGCTGCGAGTTCGAACTGTTCAGAAAGTGCCGCGGTTTCCATCCGCGCTTGGAGCGAGCGTCCCAGCTCCTGCTGACGACCTTCCAGGAAGAGCTGCGCGTCGCGCACCGCCTCGCGATACTCCTCGGGTGTGGTGAGGTTCTCGACGCAGGGTCCGAGGCAGCGCTTGATGTAGTACTGCAGGCAGGGACGGGGGTGATAGCGGGATAGGTCAACTTTGCAACTGGGCAGCAGGAATGAGCGGTGCAGCAGATCGACGACGCGATGCGCCAAGTTGCCCGGGAAGTAGGGGCCGTAGTACGCACTGCCATCCTTGCGCAGCCGGCGCGTCACAAACACCTTAGGGTAGCGGTCAGCCAGCGTCAGTTTGACATAGGGATAAGTCTTGTCATCGCGCAGCAAGATGTTGAAGCGGGGCTTGCGCTGCTTGATGAAGTTGTTCTCGAGGGCAAGCGCCTCGCCTTCGTTGTCAACCAGGATGTAGTCGACGTCGACCGCCTCCCGCATCAGAGAGCCGGTCTTGGAGTTGGCCTGGGCGGACTCCAGGAGGTAGGAGCGCACGCGGGCCCGCAGATTCTTCGCCTTACCGACGTAGATGACCTCACCCTCCGCGTTTTTGTAGAGGTAGACGCCGGGCTGGTTGGGAAGAGTGCGGATTTTCTGCTGCAGGTCCATACGGAGGGAAGAATGGTTGGGCGAAAGGCCGCCTCTATCCCAGTTTATCGCCCGCAACGCCGGAGACTTTGCGAACCCAACTGGCCGGCTTCGTTGCCCGTGTCGCGTAAGAACTACAGGCAGAGTGAAGGCGTGCCCAGAGGCGCGGAACGTAAGTTATTCATGGTACTTTAGATAAGCACGTTGCTCACTTTGGCATGGTTCGTGCATCAAAGTGGGAGGTGTCCTACGTCTGGGCGTCCCCCGCTCACGTCCGGCACGGATGCGTACGACGGTTTCTCGCGGTTGACCGCGGGAAGGGAGAGTTTCCATTGAACACACAGATGAAGCGTCTGACTCATATCTCAGGCTGCGCGGCGGGAGCCTTCGCGCTGCTGCTAGCCAGCGGTTGCTCCACCAAGAATTACGTGAAGAGCCAGACCGGGCCTCTGATCCAGCACACCAATGAACTGGATGATCAGACCGCCAAGAACAATCGCAATCTGCAGGATCTGAATGATCGCACTACGACGGGTATCAACAAGGCCCAGTCTTCGGCTGATGCTGCGCATCAGAATGCCCAGCAGGCGAGCACCGCCTCCGCGGCCGCACAGCAGAGTGCGCAGGAGGCAGTGAACCGTGCCGATTCACTGGCTAGCGTCGTCTCCAACCTCGATACGTACAAGCAGATTGCCAACACCTCGGTTACTTTTGGCTTTGATAAGAGCGTGCTGACCAAGAAAGACAAGGCGGACCTGGATCAGCTTGGCCCGCAGCTCAGCCAGGCAAAGGGCTATATCCTTGAGGTGACCGGGGGAACAGATTCGGTTGGCGGTGCCCAGTACAACTATGAACTGAGTCAGCGTCGCGCCGAGGCAGTGGTGCAGTATCTGGCCTCGAAGTTCAACGTACCACCGCACAAGTTCTACCTGATCGGCATCGGCAAGGACAAGGAAGTGGCGTCAAACAAGACCGCCGCTGGCCGCGCGCAGAATCGCCGGGTAGAGGTTCAGGTGCTCTCCAATGCGCAGGGCGCCAACGGGACGACAGTATCGCAAGTTCAGTCGCACTGACAGGGAGTCGGTAGTCGACTGTAGGTAAAAGGGCTGAGGCGCTAGCTTCAGCCCTTTTACTTTAGAACCCGCAAGCTGCCGAGGACAGCAGTTTGCCCACGGCTCCCGCCCGGAACTCATCGTCGGTTGACTGCACCCCGCCGGCGCTCGCTCTCGCGTATCATCTCGTTCAGGTCCGCTGCGGGACGTATCTCCCACGGTCCATACTTCGTTCCTGGATGTTGCGAGATCAGTTGAATCGCGTGATTCCGGTCTTGCGCCTCCAGGATCAGGATCCCGCCCAACTGTTCCTTCGTCTCTGCGTAAGGGCCGTCCGTCACCAGGACCTTGCCGTTCTTCCAAGACAGAGTCATGGCGGTGTCGGGAGGCCCCAGAGCTTCCCCGGCGGCAAAATTGCCATTCGCCCGTAGCTGATCATCGTAGTCAAAGCATGAGTCGAGCATGGCATGACGCTCGCCCTCTGTCATGCTTTTGAACTTGCCCGGCTCGATATATCCCAAACAGATGTATTTCATGGAAGATCCCCTCCTGATCCCGCGGCGGAACCACAATCTATCGGTTCGCTCACCCTATAGTCGTTTGGGGTGACAGGAAATCGACAGCCGCTTCGAACTTTCATTGCAGGCCGCGCTCGCCTTCAGTTGGATCAGGGGCACCTTCGACAGCGCTCAGGCGTTCTTGCAGGAAGCGAATCTCGTTTGTGTTCGTGGCGAGCGAGATTGCGCGTCGATAGCTCTCAATGGCCTGCGCCTTGGCTCCGAGCCGGCGCAGAAAATCTGCGCGCGTGGCGTGGAGCAGGTGATAGGCATCCAGCTTCCCCTGTTCGACTAGCCTGTCAACCAGCCTGAGACCTTGTTCGGGACCGTCTGCCATAGCGACTGCGACTGCGCGGTTCAGCGAAACGATCGGCGATGATTGCAGTCGCTCTAAGGCATCGTAGAGCCTGACGATCTGCGGCCAATCCGTGTCTGTGGCGCGCTCCGCGCGGCAATGCGCGGCAGCGATTGCGGCCTGCAATGCGTACGGGCCGGCTCCGCCTTGCATCGCCTCGGTCGCGAGCGGCAAAGCCTCCAGGATCTGGCCGTGATTCCATTGGCTCCGGTCCTGCTCTTCGAGCAGGATGATATTTCCCTCGCGGTCTGTACGCGCGTCGCGGCGAGCATCATGCAGGAGCATTAGTGCCAGAAGCCCGGTCACTTCGGGCGGTGGCTGGGGCTTGATCAGCATCCGCAGGAGACGAGCAAGGCGGATCGCCTCACCGCAAAGGTCTGCTCGAACCAGTGTCTTGCCTCGAGTGGCGGCATAGCCCTCATTGAAGACCAGATAGACGACTGTGAGCACCGGCTCGAGGCGCTGCGGCATGTCATTCACGTCGGGGACGGCGTAGGGAATGCGGGCTTCTCGGATCTTCCGCTTTGCACGAACCAGCCTTTGTGCCATGGTGGCGGGTGGAACGAGGAAGGCTCGCGCGATCTCGTCCGTTGCCAAACCGCATAGGACACGCAGCGTGAGTGCAATCTGGGCATCGGGAGCAAGGGCGGGATGACAGCAAGTGAAGATCAGCCGGAGACGGTCGTCCGGGATCTCCGCATCATCGTACGCAGGCTCTACCGTAGCGCGCAGGAAGCCTGAGGCTACGTACATCTCCATCTTGGCGTCGAAGTTCGTCCGTCGTCGCAGACTGTCGATTGCTTTGTTCCGGGCCGCCTGAATAATCCAGGCCCTTGGATTGTCAGGTATCCCGTTGGTCTGCCAACTGGCGGCCGCGGCGGCGAAGGCCTCCTGCGCTGCATCCTCCGCCAGATCGAAGTCGCCAAGGAAGCCGATCAACGTGGCGACGATCCGGCCCCATTGCGCTCGGTAGAGCTGATCGATTACGTTCGCCGCATTCGTGAACACAAGGGAATTGTAGAAAAAAAATTGGCCGCGGTGTCGATGCGGCTTAAGGCTAATCGACTTACTAACGCAGGAGGGGCGAATGAAGTACCTGCTGTTGATCTACAGCGATGAAGCAGCCTGGACCGAAGAAGAGCGCCAGCAGTGCTATGCGAACTCGACGGAGCTGGCAAAGCAGCTGCACAAAACAGGGAAGTGCGTCTCGACGGCGCCGCTGCATTCTGTGGCAGTTGCTACGAGTGTGCGCATCCGGAATGGCAAAATCCACGTGATAGACGGGCCGTTCGCCGAGACGCGGGAACAGCTCGGCGGCTACTTCCTGATCGAGGCTACCAACCTCGATGAGGCAATCTCGATCGCGGCGCTAATTCCGGCCGCCGCCAAGGGGACGGTCGAGGTACGGCCAGTTGTTGAACTGCCGGGCCTGCCCACCTGATTCACGGAGAAACCGAAGGAGGACCATCCATGTGCCCAGCATGCTTGGCAAATTTGACGACTCTCATCATCGGCAGCGGTTCGCTAGGCGGAGCAGCGGCGTTCCTGGGCAGAAGGTTCCGCCTATCGAATACCCGATACAGCGGCACGCCACACAGCAGTGAGGAGGAAGACACAATGGCAACCAGCACGTTCACGACTCATCCGGTGGTTTCCCGCGACGAATGGACCGCCGCACGCAAGGAACTGCTTCAGCAAGAAAAGCAACTCACCCATGCCCGCGACGCATTGAACGAGCGGCGGCGGGCGCTACCCTGGGTCAAAGTCGACAAGCAATATGTCTTCGATACCGCCGTTGGTAAGAAGAGTCTTGCCGAGCTGTTCGAAGGCAGCAGTCAGCTCATTGTCTATCACTTCATGTGGAGGCGTGAGTTCGGGGAGGGATGCGTCGGCTGTTCGTTCCTCGCCGACCATCTGGACGGAGCAAACCAGCACCTTTCACATCACGACGTCACGCTTGTGGTATCGTCGCGGGCGCCTCTGCATGACTTGCAAGCCTTTCAGAAGCGCATGGGATGGCAATTTCCTTGGGTCTCATCGCAAGGCAGCGATTTCAACTTCGATTACCACGTCTCATTCACCCCCGACCAGATTGCCAGCGGGGAGGTCTACTACAACTACCAGACGGTCCCAGCGTCCATCGAGGAGCTATCCGGCTTGAGCGTTTTTTTCAAGGATGCGGATGGCCAGATCTTTCATACTTACTCCTCCTACGGTCGCGGCAACGAAGAGGTGCTCGGCGCCTACATGTATCTCGACATCACACCCAAAGGGCGCAACGAAAATGGTCCGAACCATAATTTGACCGATTGGGTGCGCCATCGCGACCGGTATGGCAGAGGCGGGTACGTCGATGACACGGGCGCGTACATCGCCCCACAAGCACCGGATACGTGCTGTCACAGCTAAAGCTGTCAGCGTAGAGAAGTTGGCGAGGGCGGCTTCGGCAGATTTCCCGCGAGGCCGCCCTCCTTGCGACGGCAAGAACTAATTCTGGGGAGTGCGATGAAATACCTCTGTCAGATCTTCTACGACGAGAAAAACCTGAATAACTTATCCGAGGGTGAGCTCAGCAACTTAGTGGATGAGTCCCTCGACTATAACGAGCGGCTCCGGGTGGGTCAGCACCTTGTCGCGGCGCAGGCACTGGAACTGGTGAGCGCAGCGAAGACCGTACGTATGCGAAGCGGCGAACTACTGATTACGGATGGCCCCTTCGCCGAGACGAGGGAACACATTGGCGGCTTCATTCTGATCGATGCCAAGGATATGGACGAAGCGGTCCAACTCGCCTCAAGGATTCCGAGCGTACGTTTGGGAGGGGTCGAGGTGCGGCCCGTGAAGGAGCTGACCAGAACATCGCAAAAGCAGGCAAGCAGCTAGTGATCTCGCGAGCTTTACCGGGACACACGACATGCCAGCCGCACTGAATCAACCACCGTAAGCTCATCAGAATACTTGTTGTTCTTTCCTGCAGAGTATGTCGGGAATGCAGGGCCAGGTGCAAACGCATTCGGGCCTTGTTACTGACCAGACGCGGCGAGCCGGAGTATATCGAAGGGCTTGATTTCCGAAGACGGAAGAGCCCGGCGAATTCCTGGTATCACGCGTACGCAATGGCCACCCACTCGCGGAACAGGCCGGTGACGCACCACCTTAAGGCACTGTGCAGGCCCTGAACCCAGCTAGTGGTTCAAACTGGCCAGACCGCGAGAGATCGCCTGTCCGAAGGAGGAAAGGGAGAGGGAGTCCATGCCGCCCTTCTCACTGGGCTTCGCTTGCGCGATCTCTTCGTCACGCCTGGGAGGTGCAGCAACTGGATGCAGTGGGACGGCACCGGTCAGGGCAGTCGCGGTTCTTGGCACTGCCTGCTTCACTCGTCGAGGAGAACGGGAGCCGGAGCGCCCCCTGGCAGGGATACGCGTGATGC
>JAOAPJ010000232.1 GCA_025462805.1 Acidobacteriaceae bacterium | reverse complement strand
GTGTACGCCTACTTCATGCACGAGGATGCGCCGGATGGACCGCTGCGCGCCCGTGCCGTGCTGGAGGCGCTGGGGCGATGAACTCACCCTTCCTGGGCTCACCCCTTCTGGAGGGCGCGAAGGAGGCTGCAGCCAAGGCCGCGGCTGCGGTGTGGCAGAGCAGCTTCACGCCACGGCGATGGTTGCGCAACGGGCACCTGCAGACGCTTGCAGGAAACTATCTGCCGCGCAACGCAGTGCTGGGGCCGCCGGAAAATGAATTTGTGGAAGTGGCACCGGGCGATGGATCAATGCCGGCAAGCCGCGTGCTGTGCCAGTCCCACTGGCAGGCGGAACAGGGCAGGCCGACGCTGTTGCTGCTGCATGGGCTGGAGGGCTCGTCGCAATCGCAGTACGTGCGAGGCAACGCGGCGCGCTTCTTCGCGGCGGGGTGGAACGTGGTGCGCATGAACATGCGCAACTGCGGCGGCACGGAGCATGAGACGCCGACGCTGTACCACTCCGGCCTGTCGGGAGATGTGCAGGCGGTGGTGCGGCACTACCAGCGCGCGCGGCATGCTGAGCGCTGGGCGCTGGTGGGATATTCGATGGGCGGCAATGTGGTATTGAAGCTGGTAGGGGAGTTGCGCGACGCCGCTTCGCCGCTGATCTTTGCCGCTGCGGGGGTGTCGCCGGCAATGGACCTGGCCGCGTCCTCGGACGCGCTGCATGAGCCTGCCAATCGCGTGTATGAGTGGAGCTTCCTGCGCAGGCTGGTCCGCCGCTACCTGGTGAAGTGCAGGCTCTTCCCACAGATCTATGACCCCAGCCGCGCGCGCGGACTGCGGTCACTGCGCGACTTCGATGATCGTGTGATGTCGCCGTACTGCGGCTTCGCCGGCGCGGACGACTACTACCATCGAGCAGCCAGCGCGCGCGTGGCCAGCGATATCGTGGTGCCGACGCTGGTGCTGCATGCGCTGGATGATCCGTTCATCCGCATGCTGGACGCGACGCGTGCCACCCTGCTCGAGAACTCGAACACGCACCTGGTGGAGACAGACCATGGCGGCCACTGCGCCTTTCTCGAAGCGGCGACGGACTACGATGGCTACTGGGCGGAGCGGCTGCTGTTCAACTTTCTGCACGCCCAGGCAGCCCACGCTGGTTGAGGGAGCGCACCCAATGGAAACCGACTGGAGTGTGGCGGCGGCTGCCGAGGATCCGGCAATCGAGGCCGAGTGGTCCGATGCTGCAAGCGGCCTTCGCTCTGCCGACCTGCGGGTGGATGCCGCGGAGCAGGGGAGGCGAATCGCGGCGTTGCCGGAGACGGCGGCCGCACCAGCGCTGGGCCGCGCACTGGTGCTGCTGAATGCGCCGGGCGGCATGATGATGACGACGAAGTGCGATCGCTGGACCATGGACGGCGATGAGCTGGCGGAGATGGCTGACCTGCTGGACGCGCCGGTGGAGGCATACGGCATCGCCACGTACATCGATGTGCTGATGGCGCACCAGGTGCCGATGTCGGACTTTCTGCTGCACGAGGAGTGGGCGCGCACCACAGCGCGGCACGGGGCTGCCCTCGACATCGAGAGTGCGCGATTGGACATTGTCGTGCGGCCGGCTCGGCGCGAGGGGGCGTGGGGCTTTGGACTGACCGTGTACTGCTATGGCGTGGGCCAGGATGCGGAACAAGCCGACGCGGCGTGGTCCGAGGCGCTGGAGCAGACGGTTCCGCTGTTGATCGGTGCGGGTGAGTCGATGTTCGCCAAGCCGGCCGAGCTGCGACCCGAAGATGCGCCGGATGGCTCGTCAGCGTAACGTCAGCGGCCCATCAGACTGCGTCGCCAGGCCGCGACCCGCTACAATGAGGGGCAACCTCCCAGGGCGGGCGAGTAGCTCAATTGGATAGAGCATCAGCCTTCTAAGCTGACGGTTACAGGTTCGATCCCTGTCTCGCCTACCAAGCCAATCGACACTGCAGAACCCACTCTTCCGACCTATGAGCTTGCTTGCGCTTGCTCCTGCCCTTACCAGGACGCTTTGACTGAGAGTTGCAGTTGGCGAGACGTCGTGTTCGTCAGTGTGATCGCACCGGCAAAGGGGATGAGATTGCCAAGCGAGTCCATGATCGCCCGGTTGTCATTGGGCGATGTGAAGTTAGCGTGGTTTAAGATATTGAAGAAATCTATTCTGAACTGCGTCCTCAGATTGGGAGAGATGTCATGCATGCTGATCGTCCTGGAAAGGGAGCTGTCCAGCTCTATCTCGCCGGGGCCGGTCAGAGAGTTGCGTCTCTCGTTTCCAAGCAGCGTGGTGAACTTTGGTGGGCTGAAGCACTGCAACTTGACGTACTGGGAAGGATTGCCGGAGTTCACGGCAGTCTTGCAGCCCGGCCCATAGCTGCGATCCGGAAACTGGAACGGGTCTCCATTATTTTCCCCGAGAGGGTCTCCGGGAATCAGCACCGTAAAGGGTGTGCCGGTCTCTAAAGTAAGGAAGCTACTGAGTTCCCATCCGCCTAGGACAGCCTTCTCGGCTCTATTGAAAGAGGAAGCGGAGGGGAGGTTCCAGACATAGTTCACTGTGAAGTTGTGCCTGATGTCTGTATCTGACAGAGATCGTCTGCAGGCTGGGCAGAATGGTAACAGCGTCGATATCGAATTCCTGTACTGATCAGAGGCAGCAGAGCTGGAGCTGGTGTCGATATCCTTGGCAAAGGTATAAGACCCTTCAATTTGCAGACCACGCGCCATCGTCCTCTTCACCTGTGCTACGAAGCCGTTGTAGTTATAGTCACTTCCGAAGTTCGCCATCTGCGTGCGCCCGATGTAAGGATTGATCGGAGTGCCGGTTCCCGAGGCGTCGGGACAGACATTGACCACGCCTCCCTGCGGCGTGGCTGTGGGGACAAAGGGCTGAGAACAGGGCCAGATGTATCCATCCGAGGTCTTGGCAGGAAGCACCATGTTGGCTCCATCTGCCTGGTACCACATATGTATGCCTCTGGAACCGACGTATCCGACCAGCAGCGTTGTGTTGGAAGATAACTGCTGCTGGATATTCAGGTTCCACTGTCCGACATAGTTACGCTTTGGGTTGAACTGCACTACGTAATAGATCTGTGATCCCGCAACTGCAGGATCCGCAAATGCGCCCGCCGCGCTCTGCGATCCCAGCACAAAGTCGCC
>JAOAPJ010000203.1 GCA_025462805.1 Acidobacteriaceae bacterium | reverse complement strand
CGTTCTTCACCACGAAGCCGGTGGGCAGCGGCACAGGTCTTGGGCTGGATATTGCCAAGCGCATTGTCGAGGGCAGGCAGGGCGGTGAGATCACCGTGCAATCCGGCGCCGAGGGCACGGTGTTCACAGTGTACCTGGCCATTGGCGAAAGCAACACAACGGCCAGTCCCCATACCGCCGCTGCTGCCGTGCCGGCGGTGCAGTCCCGCTCCTGAGTCTGCCCGTCCCTTCGCAACTTCGCCAACCCCGTAGTGTTCCTTCCTGCAGCAGTTGTCAGTCCGCTCTTCTTAGGGGCCGCAAGGAGGCAACATGATACGTTCCGTCTCTCCCAAGCTGTTCGGTCTTGCGCTCGTCTTTGGAGTCGTCTCGGTTCTGGGCGCCAGCACCGCATTCGCACAGTCTGGCTACCCCGCGCAGGAGCCCAGCTGGGGTGACTACCATCACGAGCATGAGCATGATCGCGATGATGACGAGGACGAGTGGCGCCATGAGGCACCGGTGGCGCAGTACGGTCACGCGCAGCCCGGATACTACGAGAACGAGAGCCCGGCTCACGAGTCAGCAGAGCGCGCCCGCAGCTTCGGTTATCACGATGGTTTGGCTGCGGGGGAGCGCGACCGCGTGACCGGCCATAGCTTCCGCCCCACCCACAGCGACCGCTACGAAGATGCGCCGGATCACGGGAATCGATACGGATTAAGTCGCGATGAGTTCAAGTCGATCTACCGCGAGGCATATCTCCGCGGCTATCAGCGCGGCTACGGCTCTTACTAAGCAAGGTCGAGATAAGACACGCCGGCCCCGCAATCCTGAGACAGCGGGGCCGGCGTATTTGTGAGGCCGCCGTGCTGTGGGAGACAGGCGCGCTGTAGGAAAATAGTCGGATGGGTTCTCCTGCTGCGACACGGAAGGGTGTTCGCCTGGACAAGTGGCTGTGGGCAGCGCGGTTTTTCAAGACACGCGCCCTGGCTGTGCGCGCGTGCGAGTTGGGCCGGGTGGTCTCGAATGGAGCCGCATGCAAGCCAGCGCGCGAGGTGCACGCGGGTGACCGCCTCGAGGTCCGCACCGAGGCGGGCGACTTCCACATCGAGGTGCTGCTGCTGAGTGAGATTCGCGGGCCGGCTGCGGTAGCGCAGACACTCTATGCCGAGTCGCAGGAGAGTCGCGAGCTGCGGCAGCAGCGGGCCGACGAGCGCCGCGCGCTGATGCAGCAGGGACTGCTCACCGAGGGCAAACCGTCAAGCCGCGACCGCCGGAAACTGAATCGCCTGCGCGGCCGCTTCTGACTCGGGCGGCCTCTCTTACACTCGTCCCATGAGCATTCGCATCGGGCTTCTCAGCGACATTCCGGGGATCATGGCGATCGAGCACATCCCCGAATACCGCCCATACATCGCTTCCTGGACGCGCGAAGAACATCGCAGCGCGATGGAAAGCGCAGATGCGGAGTATCTGGTGGCGGTTCGCGAGGATGTGCTGTCGGGATTTGCCATCCTGCAGGGCATTCGGTCGGAGCATCGTTCCATTCTGCTGAGGCGCATTGCGGTGAGCGCGCCGCAGCGGGGCCTGGGGCGGGAGCTGCTGCTGTCTGCTGCCGATCGCGTGTTCCAGCATCACGGCGCACACCGGCTGTGGCTGGACGTCTTTGTCACCAACCCGCGCGCACGTCATCTCTACGCGAGCTGCGGCTTTCGCGTGGAGGGGCTGCTGCGAGACTCGATCCGGCGCGATGGCAACTATCACAGTCAGGTAGTGATGTCGCTGTTGGACTACGAGTACACGGGACGCCAACAGCAGGCGGCCGCAGTGGTTACCCGGCCGGACCCTCAGTGAGCCTCTCAACCTTTCCCGGAACCATGCCGATAAACACGCTGGCAGCGTCTTGCCCAATTTCCTCTTTCGGAGTGTTTCTCGCGTGTTTGCCATCGTCGGAATCCTGGTCGTGCTGGGCGCTGTGCTCGGCGGCTACCTCATGGAAAAGGGCAACCTGTTGGTGCTTCTTCAGCCCGCCGAGCTGCTGATGATCGGCGGCGCCGCCGTCGGCACGCTGATGATCGCCAATCCGATCCATATCCTCAAGGGCATCGGATCTGGCATCGGTGGGGTCTTTGGCGCTTCCCGCTTTGGCAAGGAACGGTATCTCGAGGCGCTGCGCATGATGTTCGGTGTGCTCAACAAGGCACGGCGAGAAGGCAATCTGTCGATCGAGCAGGATATCGAGACACCACAGGAGAGCAAGCTGTTTGCCGAGTATCCGGCATTCCTGAAAGACCATCACACGCGGGACTTCGTCTGCGACACCCTGCGCATGATGATCACCGGCGGGGTCGAGGCATTCGACATCGACCAGATGATGGAGCTGGACATGGAGGTGCAGCACCATGACGCCAACCAGCCAATCTCTGCGTTGACGACGGTGGCAGACGCGCTGCCCGGGCTGGGTATTGTCGCCGCGGTCCTCGGCGTAGTCATCACCATGGGCGCGCTGGGAGGACCACCAGAGGAGATTGGACACAAGGTGGCGGCGGCGCTGGTCGGCACCTTTCTCGGCATCCTGCTCTGCTACGGCCTCATTGGGCCGATCGGCGCCAAGATGACCAAGTCCGCGGACGAGGAGCGTTGCTTCACCCACATGCTGCGCGTCGTCATGCTGTCCACGATCAAGGGGAGCGCGCCGCAGATCGCGATCGAGATCGGTCGCCGGGCCATCCCGCTGCATGTGCGGCCAAGCTTCGTTGAGGTTGAGCAGGTCTGCCGCGGTGGCGCCCCCACCGCGGTTCCGGAAGCTGATGGAGGAAAGGCGGCATGACGTCGCAGCCGGGTTCCGACAAGCGCCCCATCATCGTGGTGCGCAAGCGAGCTGCGCACACTGTGCATCACGGCGGTGCATGGAAGGTGGCCTACGCCGATTTCGTCACCGCCATGATGGCGTTATTCATCGTGCTCTGGCTGATGAACTCGAGCGATCACATGCGGAAGGCGATTGCCGGCTACTTCAACGATCCGCGCGGGAGTGCGGCGCGGCAGGGTACGGACCGCAATGGCGCAGGCGAAGCCGTGACCATGAAGAAGGATGACCTGCACAACCTGAAGCAGGCGCTGGAGCAGCAGATCGCGAGCAACCCGTCGCTGCTGAAGCTGAAGCAGGAGATCCAGATCACCATTACGCCAGAGGGGCTCCGCATCGAACTCATCGAGTCGCGGGACGGCACCTTCTTCGAAACCGGCAGCGCCACCCTGAATCAGAACGGACGCGATCTGCTGGCCTTGCTGGCGCGCCAGCTCGGCGACGTACCCAACAATGTCTCGGTGGAGGGACACACCGACGCGCGCGCCTACGCGGATGCTGACGGTTACGGCAATTGGGAGCTCTCTGCCGATCGCGCCAATGCAGCGCGCCGTCTCATGCAGCGGACCGGCCTGCGCACCGGGCAGATCTCGCAGGTGCGCGGCTTCGCCGACCGGCAACTTCGCGTACCGGGCGATCCGCTCGATCCATCGAACCGCCGCATCTCCGTGATCGTGCATTACATCACGCAGAAGCTCACGCAGCAGGACGCACAGGACGAGTCTGCGGCCCTATCGCACACGTCATCGAAGACAGAGCAGTCCTCAACCGAGGCGACGCAATCCGCACCCGCGTTAGCGCCATCTTCACCATCGGAAGTCGAACGTCCTGCCAGCGCGGCCGTCAATCGCAGCCTGCCGGCAGTGGCTCACGTCAACGGCCCTTCGATGGCCGCTGATTTGAGAGCGCGCATGGGCAAGCTCTTCGGGAAGTCAGGTATCTGAGCAACGCCGCAGCGATCCATCCGCGATGCTGCTGCTCACCTGCTGCAGCACGAGAGGCTACTGGCGCGTCAGCTGGATGCTCTGGAGAACCGCTGGCTGGCTGCTGGTGTTCTGAACCAGCAGGTCCGCCTGACCGTTTGGACCTCCCTGCGCACACGAGGAGCAAGGGCCACTGGCTGTGGCGCTGCGTACCGTCAGCTGCCCGGCTCCCGCGCCGGCAGGCGTCATCTTCCAGGTACCGCGATCGAGCGGTATGGCAGAGAACTGAGCCGAGCCATGCGGCGGAATTACCAATTGCGCATGATTGTCGATGAGGCGCACGGGGTTCGCGTTGTTGGACGCCGCCAGGTAGCCAGGCACCGTCTCCTGATTGCCTGAGCGCGCGATACCCAGCTTGCCGTCGATGCGCCGAATGTAAAGTCCGGCGCGAATGGGATGGGGCGGACCAGCGTCGATGTGGATGAGCTGGTAGTGAGCAGGGAATCGCGGATCGGACAGCAGTTGCTCATCCGCGGGAAAGCCGGCGTCACTCTGGAAATTGGAGAGCAGCAACAGGTCCGGGTTGTGATCCAGCACATATTGTCCATCGCCCAGCTCGTGTCCAACCCAGCCGCGGCCGCGATCCGATATCGGGTGACGGGCGATGTGATGATCGTTCAGCCCCAGCGGATCGAGCGCATCCATGTCCGCGTAATACGGCACAACGCCGGCTGCGTCCGAGACCAGCAGCGGGTGTTTCGCGCCGAAGGCAGTGCGCAGGAACAGCCCGATCGATTTGCCTTCCTGCTCCCAGGTTTCGAGCGGAGAGAAGAAGTCCGAGGTGAGCACCAGTAGGGTCAAGATGAGGAAGACCGCGACGCGCACTCGGGAGAAGCGGAACGGAGCCTCCAGCGTCAACATGCCGCAGCCCGCGATGAGAAAGCCCATCAGCGCCATCGCCGGAACAAAGTGACGATACGAGGGAAAGATATCGCCGCCGATGACGAAGATGTAGAAGATCCAACCCACGGTAATGGTGGCCAGGAAGATGACCTGGCGGCGCTTGCCGCCGATCCATAGCGCGGCACAGCCCACCACGGCGAGCGCGAGGAAGACGAACTCGGAGCGCACGCCAAGCAGGTCGTACTTCAGGCCGGTGCGCAGCCGGTGCAGCGTGAAGGCCACCTTGACGTAGGCTGTATTCGGCACCCACTCGCCGTAGTAGGCATGGCGGAAGAGCTCCTGCCCGAGGAAGAAGAGGATGGGGATGGGCAGCAGTCGTGCCCGCGCCACTAGCGTCCGAGGCCGCACGCCATCGGCCAGCACTGCGCCCGCATAGAAGAGTGCTGTGAACAGGGCGGCATCCGCCCGCGCGAGGAGCGCGAAGCCGAGCAGCACGCCCATCACATCGGCATCGCGCGCCTGCCCCTTCGGCATGGAGACCCAGCGAATTCCGAAGTACGCGGCCCATGCCAATAGAGCCGCAAGCAACGGCTGCTCCAGCCCGCCGAGCGCCCATACTGCCGTGGGCGCGCTCAACGAGAGGGCGAGGCAACCCAGCAGAGCCGACACGAAGCGAATCTTCACTGGGTAATCGCGGTACACCTGGGCCGCGACCGCCGCGATTGCTGCGGCGGTGGAGACGATGCCGAGCAGATGGGCCGCTGTTTCAAGGTTCATGCCCACTGCGCCGAGGCCTGCGCAGAGGAGCACCCAGAGCAGGTTGGTGTAGCCCTCGACCGGCGGCCGCATGTCGTTCCAAGTCAGCCCGTGTCCAGCGAGCAGTCGCTGGCTGTAGCGCAGCGAGATGTAGGCGTCATCCGTCATAAAGGGCCAGAAGTGGTGGATCTGCAGGGCAAGCGCCACACCGCAGATGGCCGCGAGCGCAAGCAGCGAGAGCGGCGCGCTGATGCGCGCCCGAGGGGCTGGTGCTGCACTGAAGAGAGGAGGGGCCTGCCTCGGAGTGGTTGACATACAGTCGCCTTCGCTGGATATACCCAAAGTCTACCAAGCGCGGTGTGGAGCGTTCTCAGGTGAAGACGCCAGCGACGGAGCGCTTGATCGCATACTGCCTTGGGCAGCGGCTGTGAGGCACAATAGACCGCAAGGAGAACGCCACTTGGAAGCCTTTCGCCGCCTCGCTTCGTTGCCGCCATACGTCTTCAACACGACCAGTGAGATGAAGGCAGAGGCGCGCCGCCGGGGCGAGGACATTATCGACTTCGGCATGGGCAATCCCGATGGCGCCACGCCGCCGCATATCGTGGCCAAGCTGATCGAGGCAGCGGCGCGCGATTCTACGCATCGCTACTCGCTGTCCAAGGGGATCCCCCGGCTGCGCAAGGCGATCTGCGACTGGTACCAGCGCCGCTATGGCGTCGAGCTCGATCCCAACTCGGAGGCCATCGTCACTATTGGCTCCAAGGAAGGCATCGCGCACCTCTGCCTGGCCACACTGGATGACGAAGACGCGATCCTCGTCCCCAACCCAAGCTACCCCATCCACATCTACGGTCCAACGATCGCTGGTGCACAGGTAGTCTCGGTCGAGATGAACGATCCCGCGGGCTTTCTCGACCGGCTGCAGCACGAGCTGCCCACCATGCGTCCGCGTCCGAAGATGCTGCTGCTGAACTTCCCGGCTAACCCGACGGCACAGACCGTCGATCGCGCTTTCTTTGAACGCGTCGTCGCCTTCTGCCGCGCCGAACAGATCTACCTGCTGCATGACTTCGCCTACGCCGATCTGGTCTTCGACGGCTATCGCGCGCCCTCGGTCTTCGAAGTGCCCGGAGCCAAAGAGATCGCAGTAGAGTTCTTCACGCTATCCAAGAGCTACAACATGCCGGGATGGCGGGTGGGCTTCATGGTGGGCAATCGCGAGCTGGTGGGCGCGCTCACTCGAATCAAGAGCTACTTCGACTATGGCACCTTCACCCCGATCCAGGTTGCGTCGATCCAGGCGCTGGAGGGCCCGCAGGAGTGCGTGGCACAGATCACCGAGACCTATCGCAAACGCCGTGATGCTCTGGTCGGTGGCTTGAAAAAGGCTGGCTGGCCGGTCGAACTTCCCAAGGCAACGATGTTTGTCTGGGCGGAGATTCCCGAGCGGTACCGCGCACTCGGCTCGCTCGAGTTTGCGAAGAAGCTGCTGCGCGACGCGAAGACAGCGGTCAGCCCGGGGATCGGGTTCGGCCAGTTCGGCGACACTCATGTGCGCTTCTCCCTGATCGAGAACGAAGAACGCACCCGGCAGGCCGTGCGCGGCATCCGCCGCATGTTCGAGCAGGGCTGAAGCAGCAAGTCAGCCCGTCGGCAAGTCAGCCGGTTCCCCGGCGAGCCTGGCCCTGCGAAGGTACGAATGCGTCATCCCGATGAGCTGCGGTGGCCATTGCCATGAGCGCTGCTCCCACGGATAATCCATTGCCATGCATATTCCGGGGTCCTGGATCCTGCTTCTCTTCATCGGCGGCATGACGCTGGTTTTGCTTCTGCTGCTGCACCTCACCGGGCTTGGCCGCATCGTTCATCAGCAGATTCCGGATCGTCCGCAGCGGCGCCTCTTTCTCGCGTCCCTCAGCTTCTTCATCACCTTCTTGGCTGTGCGCCTCCTGGTCTTCTGCATCACGCACCACATCGGCCCGTTCGGCTATGTGGAGATGGGCGGGCGTCACATCCACCATCTCGTCTGGGGCATTCTGCTGCTGCTCATCACCGGCTACGCCACACTCGCGGAAGTGGGCCAGGGACCGACGCCGCGCGCTATCTTTCTCAGCCGCCTGCTTGCCATCGGTTATGGCGTTGCCGCGGCGCTGACGCTCGATGAGTTCGCGCTTTGGCTGAACCTCGATGCGGCAGCGTACTGGTCCCGCGAAGGCCGCGAGAGCATCGATGCTGTCGTGCTGTTTGGTTCGTTGCTCGCGATAACAACTTGGGGCGCGCCGTTATGGCGACGGCTTTTCTCAGCCGCTCGCTCCGCTACTGATTGACACCCGAAGCCAGAAAGCCGCCATCAACCGGCAACACGATGCCGGTCACGTGGCTGGAGGCCTCGGATGCCAGGAACACGGCCGCGCCCACAACCTCCTCCGGCCTGCCGAAACGCCCCTGCGGGATTCGCATCAGTAGTTCCTTTCCGCGGGGCGTCGAATCCAGCAACTGCTGATTCAGCGCGGTGCGGAAGACTCCTGGGGCAATCGCGTTGACCAGAACGCCGCGGCGTGACCACTCGACCGCAAGCGAGCGAGTGAGGGCAGCCACTCCTGCCTTGCTGGCTGCGTAGGAGGCCACTTCATGGAAAGAGACGAAGCTGTTGAGCGATGCGATGTTGATGATGCGCCCGGCGCCGCGCTCCAGCATCTGCGGCGCAAACACCTGACAGCCGCGCAGTGTGCCGGTCAGGTTGGTGTCCAGGATGGAGTTCCACTCGGACTCTTCAATTTCTAGAGTCGGCACGCGCCGGATGCGTCCGGCGCAGTTCACCAGAATGTCGACCGGGCCCAACTCGGCAGTGACCCGGTCGCGCAGCGTCACCAGACTGGCACGATCGCCAACATCTGCGGCTTGCCGCACCGTCCGTCGTCCCAGCCCTTCGATCGCAGTGGCTACGTCCTCGAGCGGCTCCATGCGCCGGCCGGTGGCGACGACATCTGCGCCCGCGCCGGCCAGCCCCAGGCTTAACTCGCGGCCGATGCCGGTGGTTCCACCCAGCACGACGGCCACCTTGCCGCTCAAATCAAAGAGCGAAGACTGCTTTGCTATGTCAGCCAAGAAAAGCTCCTAATGCCATGCCAGTGCTAGGCGATCTCTGCTCGCCGCAGCCCCGGCGCCAGGCGGGTCAGAAAAAGTAATCCCAACAGATACGAACTCGCGGCGATCGCGAACAGAATCGCATAGCTGCCTGTCACCTGCAGGATGCGGCCGATCGTGGCGGCAAACAGAACCCCACCGGCGGAGCCGGCCGCGCTCCCCAGGCCGACAACCGCGCCTACCGTGCGCTTGGGGAACATGTCCGATGCGGTGGTGAACAGGTTGGCGGACCAACCCTGGTGCGCGGCTGTCGCGATGCCCAGCAGAATCACCGCCACCCAGGCGTGAATGGTGTGTCCTGCATAGAACACCGGCACCGCCAGGCACGCGCATAGCAGCATGGCGCGCAGCCGCGCACGCTGAATGCTGACGCCCTCGGTGGAGAGGAGCGACGGCAGATAGCCGCCGCCGATACAGACGGCCGCAGACATGTAGTACACCACGATGAGCGGAAGACCGAGGTGCGCCAGCCCGAGGTGGAAGCGTGCATCCAGAAACTTGGGCATCCAGAACAGGTAGAAGTACCAGATGGGATCGGTGAGGAACTTCGCCACGGCGAATCCCCAGGTCTGCCGGTAACGCAGAAGCTTTGACCAGGATGTGGTCGTCTGCGGCGCTGCTTCCAGGTCCTTCGCCACCGATGGCGACTCGTCAGCTTCGATCCAGGCCAGCTCCGCAGCGGAGACGCGGGCATCTTCGCGCGGACGGCGGTACTTCCAGAGCCACCACCCAATCCACGTCAGGCTGAAGGTGCCGGTCGCGAGAAACGCTGGACGCCACCCATAGTGAAGCGTGATCCAGGGGATCGTCGCTGGCGCCACGATGGCGCCGAGATTGGCGCCGGAGTTGAAGATACCGGTGGCGAGTGAGCGCTCGCGCTGGGGAAACCACTCTGCGGTCGACTTCACCGCGGCGGGGAAGTTGCCACTCTCGCCGAGGCCAAGGAAGAATCGCGCGAGGCCGAAGCCGAATGTAGAGCGCACCAGCGAGTGCGCCATCGCGGCCGCGCTCCAAACCGCCATCACCAGCGCATAGCCGAGGCGCGTGCCCAGCTTGTCCACCATGCGGCCCGCGACGATTAGGCCCAGCGCGTAGGCGAACTGGAATGCGCTGACGATGTATCCATACTGCTGTTCGGTCCAGCCGATGGAGTGCTGCAGTGTCGGCGCCAGGATCGAGAGCACCTGCCGGTCCATGTAGTTGATGGAGGTGGCGGCGAACAGCATCGCGCACACCGTCCAACGTACACGCGACTGCGCCGGCCGCGGCGTCGCGGACTCAAGCGTCGCCGCACTCACGAGCCAGTCCGCCGGCTTGAGTCGCTCGCGGCGGACTCAAGCTTGTAGGCGCGTCGCACCAGCGGTCCGGCCAGATCCTTAGCGACGGAGATCGCCTCATCCTCGTCCAGCCGATGATCGGCGACCAGCGTTGCGAGATACGCAGCATCCATCCGTCGCGCCACATCATGTCGGCCGGGGATGGAGAGGAAGGCGCGAGTGTCGTCGTTGAAGCCGGCTGTGTTGTAGAACCCTGCCGTCTCTGTGGTCTGCCGGCGGAAGCGCATCATGCCCTCCGGACTGTCGTGGAACCACCACGGCGGCCCCAGCAGCAGGCACGGATAGTGCCCGGCCAGCGGCGCCAGCTCGCGGCTATAGGTGGACTCATCCAGCGTGAATAGGATCAGGCGGAAGTTGCGTTCATTGCCGAATTGCGCCAGCAGTGGATGCAGCGCATGCACGTAGCTAGTGGGCATGGGGATGTCGGCGCCCTGGTCGCGTCCATACTTTGCGAACAGCTCCGGGTTGTAGTTGCGGAAGCTGCCGACATGCAGCTGCATGACCAGGCCGTCCTCCACGCTCATGCGCGCCATCTCGGTCAGCATCTGCGCGCGGAAGAGCTCTGCATCCGCGGGAGCTGGTGTCTCCGCAGAGGTGACCCGCGCAAACAACGCTCCCGCCTCTGCCAGCGACAGGTCTGCCGTGGCCGCGGTGGGATGCCCGTGGTCGGTTGCGGTGGCGCCGTGTTCCTGGAAGAACCGCCGCCTCTTCGCGAGCGCGGCCAGATAGCCCTTCCATGTCTTGGTGTCCTCGCCGGTCAGCGTGCCGAGCTTCGCCACATTAGCGCGGAAGCCAGCGAACTCCGGATCCGCGGCCGCATCAGGGCGGAAGGTCGGGATCACCCGGCCCTTCCAGCCGCTGTTGCGAATCGATTCATGATGTGACAAATCGTCCAGCGCGCTGTCGGTGGTTGCAATCATCTCGAGGCCGAAGCGCTCATAGAGCGCTCGCGGCCGGAAATCTGCTTGCACAATGCGTGCGGAGATGGTTTCCCAGTAGTGATCGGCGGTCGCTTCGCTCAGGCGAGCTTCCAGGCCGAACAGCTCCTGAAATGCGTAATCGAGCCAGAGACGTGTCGGTGTTCCGCGGAACAGATGGTAGTTCGCGGCAAACAGCCGCCACACCTCCTGCGCCCTGGCCGGGTCGGGGTCGGCGCCTTCGCGCAATCTCTCCATCGAGATGCCCTGGCTGTACAGCATGCGAAGGATGTAGTGATCGGGCAGCAGGAAGAGCGCCGTTGGATTGGGAAAGGCCGGGTCCTCGGCGAACCATCGCGGGTCGGTGTGGCCGTGCGGGCTGATCAGCGGCAGCCGCTTGGTCTCTGCGAAGATGCGGCTTGCGACGCTCCGCACTGCGGGATCGGGAGGGAACAGGCGGTCTGAATGAAGCAGAGGCATCCGATAGGGATCAAGTGTGCATGTCTGTTCACAAGTCGTCAAACCCGCCCGGATCTTCGCAGCAGGATGGTGGCACGGTGTAGGATGGGCGCTTGGTTATCGATTCCATTGCGGCAGGCAGAGACCGCGATGCACTCCCCTAGAGTGCGCTGGAGTGGGTTCGTCCTGGCGGTGCTGCTCATTCTTTTCCCGGCGGGCGCGCAGAAGATCGCGGCTCCGGCCACCCAGCTTTTTACCCGCGTGCATCCCGCGATGGGAACAGACTTCACGCTTTACATCTACTCGCCCGATGTGACGAGCGCGGACCGCGAAGCGGCGCATGTCTTCGCCATTGTCGACGATCTGGAAGCGCTGCTGAGTAACTATCAGCCGCAGAGTGAACTCTCGCGCATCAATCACGCCGCCGGTCACGAGACGGTGACGACCGACCCCGAGACCTTTCGCTTCCTCGAAGATTCGCTGCGGTGGAGCGCCCTTTCCGACGGCGCGTTCGACATTACCGTGGGACGCCTGATGAAGGCCTGGGGATTTTTTCGCAGCACCGGTCATGTGCCAACGGACGCAGAACTCGCGCAGGTGCACGATGTCACCGGGTGGCGCCATGTGACGCTTGATCCGGGGACGCGCGCGGTGCGCTTCACCACGGATGGCATCGAGCTCGACCCAGGCGGCATCGGCAAGGGCTTCGCCGTAGATGCCGCTGTGGAGACGATGCGTTCGGATGGCGTGAGCGTGGCGATGCTCTCCGCCGGCTCGAGCACCATCTACGCGCTGGGCGCGCCGCCGGGGACGACGGGGTGGAAGGTCCGCGTCCCTGATCCCGGGCACCCCGGCGCGGTGCTGTCGGTGGTCACGCTGCGCGACACCTCGCTCTCAACGGCGAACTGCGCGGAGAAGCACTTCGTGTCCGACGGCCACCGATACTGTCACATCATGGATCCCCGAACGCTGCGGCCGGTGGAAGGCCGGCTGCAGGCAACGGTGATCGCGCCCTCTGCTACTGATAGCGATGCTCTTTCGAATGTGATGTTCGTTCAGGACGCAGCCGGACGGCGTCGTGTGATGGACGCGTTGCCCAATGCGGATTGCGCCCTGGTCATTCTGGCTGCGGGCGCACAGGAGAGATGGCGCTGGCCGAAGCCGGATGGAGAGCAGATGAGATTAGAGACCAAGGAGCCAAAGCGGTGAATCGACGGGAATTGTTAGAAGGTGCGTCTGCAACGCTGATGGTCGCAGGGCTGGGGGGAGCGCGTGCGCTGGCGGAGCCGGCCAAAACCGACGAGTTGCGCGTTGGGGTGATCGGACCGGGAAGCCGCGGGCAGGAGCTGATCCGTCAACTGCTGCATGTGCCAGGCGTGCGGATCGCTGCAATCTGCGACGTCTATGAGCCGCGATTCGCGGAGGTGAACCGCATGGTGGGCGAGACCGTTCCCGCCATGGCGGATTATCGCGAACTGCTCGACCGCAAGGACCTTGATGCGATTGTGATCGCCACACCGCTCGCACATCATGCCGAGCATGTGCTGGCTGC